>CAYLPS010000033.1:0-31461 GCA_964385625.1 uncultured Anaerolineaceae bacterium
ATAAATATTTTTCAAACGCAGAAGAATTACGACAATTGGTAGAAAATGACCTGGCACTTTTACTGACTGAACGGTTCGAGGCCTCGGAGTTCAAGAAAGTTGGAAATCAATCAGACCATTTCAACAACAACTTACCTTCTCAGGTCACTTCTTTTATTGGCAGAGAAGCCGAAATAGAGGCAGTAAAAGCATTACTCAGCAGCCGGCCCGTGCGAATGGTGACTCTGACCGGCCCAGGCGGTACGGGCAAGACACGCCTGAGCTTGCAGGTAGCAGCAGAAATACTTGGCCAATTTAAAGATGGCGTGTTGTTTGTTTCACTCGCTGAGGCGCGTGAGGCCACCCTGGTAATCTCAAAGATAGCAGAGTTGCTAGGCGTGCGTGAAGGTGGTAGCCAATCGCTACTTGAGGGTGTAAAAAGATATTTATACGATAAGCAATTATTATTATTGCTGGATAATTTTGAGCAAGTGCTGGATGCTACCCCGATGGTTACAGAATTATTGGAGGCAGCCCCTGAATTAAAAACGTTGATCACAAGCAGAGTATCGCTAAACTTGCGTGGAGAACATGAGTATCCGGTTCCTACCCTGCAGCTCCCCGAGAGCATGGTAGACCTATCCAATCCACAATTAGTCGAGTGCGAAGCGCTCAAAATGTTCATAGAGCGCGCAAAAGCAACTAACCCGCGTTTTTCAGTCAACGACCAGAATATACCCGTCATCGTAGAAATATGCCGCCGACTGGACGGTCTACCACTGGGGATCGAACTTGCAGCAGCAAGGGTAAAAATGCTCTCAGCTGAGAAACTACTCAGTATGCTTGACAATCGCCTTCAAATATTGGTTGGGGGTGGGAGAGATTTACCACCCCGCCAGCAGACCTTACGTAATACGCTGGAGTGGAGTATGCAATTGCTTGACTCAAATGATCAGGCATTATTTGCTCGGTTAGGAGTGTTTATGGGCGGATTCAGCCTGGAATCGGCTCAAGAAGTATGCAGATTGGAGGCGGACAGCGAAGTAGACATTCCTCAAGGCATTGAAACTTTATTGGATAATAGCCTTGTGCAATTAGAATACATCGAGATACCCGAACCGCGTTTCAGAATGCTCGAGACGATCCGTGAGTTCGCTATGGAGAAATTAGTTGAGAGGGGTGAGTTAGAAAAACTGCAATTTCGGCATGCTCATTATTTTATTGACAGGATGAACGAAATAAGTCCGCTATTTTCCACCCGCGAAGCAGACCGAGGCTTGGCCTGGGTGGATGGCGAGCGGGATAACCTAAGGGCAGCTCTGAACTATTGCTTCAAAGATACCTCCCTTATTGCATTGGCGCCCTGGATGTTGACGGCCATGAACTGGCCCTGGTATCGACGCGGCTTTTTAAGCGAAGGTCGCAGCTGGGCTAATCGTTTATTGCATACACCCATTGCCCAGGAGCAATCGCTAATTCGTTGCTTTGCATTATGGAGTAGCGGGGCGATGGCGATGTGGCAAGGAGATTTGAATGATGCCATTGCTCTGCTTGAGGAGGCCGTAGTCCTTTCTAGATCAATCGAGATACCCATGGTAATGGCGGTCGCCTTGCTGTTTCTTGGCACGACTCAAGTAAACCGAGGAGAAGATGAAATATCTTTGGAATATTTACAGCAAGCTGGAGAGTTATATAAGCAATTGAGTATGCCCTGGTACCAGGCAATTACACTGGTGCACATGGCGAATGCCAGCCTTGGCATGAACAATATTAATAAAGCGCGGGCATACCTTGATGATGCCCTTGTAATCAGCCAGAATATTGATGAAAATTGGCTAATTTCTTTAATCTTAAATAACTATGGTGAGTTGGAACGGACGGAAGGTGATTACCGAAAAGCTCAAGAATACTATGAACAGAGTGAACATTTGCTCAGAGCGATGGGTGATAAAGGGGATCTGGCCAGGTTAGTCCATAACTTGGGGTGTGTGGCACGGCATACTGGTAATCTACCCGAAGCAGAAGAAAAATTCAGGGAGAGCCTGGGTATGTTCATAAAGCTTGGTAATCAGAGAGGCGTAAGTGAGTGTCTGGCTTCCATAGCGAGTCTTTGGGTTGAGAGAAGCCAGATGCAACGAGCAGCAAAAATACTTGGAGCTGCTCAAACATTACTCGACGGGACTGGCGCAAAATGGTGGCCTGCTGACCGCCTGGAAGTTGAGCAGTGCTTAAAAAACCTGCAGAATAGTCTGGGCCTAGAACAATTTGAAGTTGATTGGCAGGCAGGTAAAACGATGAATCTTGAAAATGCGCTGGTTTTTGCTTCAGAAGGGGAAAGTTTATAGAAAGGTGAAAATATGAAAGTTATCGCAGATTTTAGTATTGTGCCAATAGGGGTGGGGGTATCCGTGTCTAAATATATTGTGGAATGTGAGAAAATTTTCAAGGAAGCGGGATTAAAAACCAACCTGCACGCTTATGGCACGAATATTGAGGGGGAGTGGGATGACGTTTTTGCCGCCATCAAACTTTGCCACGAGCGCGTGCATGAGATGGGTGCCCCGCGCATCTCATCGACGCTCAGGTTCGGGACACGTACCGACCGGGTGCAGACCATGGATGACAAGATAAAAAGCGTGCAGGAAAAGCTGACAGGTAGTTAATTAAATTTTCCCCCGGAAATTATCCAGGGGGAGTGATGGCTGATTACTCCTTGATGGGGAGGTACAGGTCCAGGAGGAATCCCTGGTCAGTAGTCTCCTTGCGAGTCAGATGCTCTTCCAGGCAGGGGTCTTTCCCGTATTGATAATGGCTGGTTTCGAGCCACCTGACCAGCTTTTGCCAGGTGGCGGGAATGACCTCGAATGGATCGGCGGTGGAGACATCGCAGTGCATCACCGCATAGCTGCCCCCGGTGAATTCCATGACCTTGATCTCGTCATCCGGCTGCACATCAGGGCCGATGGCGAGCCAGAACTCATAACCACGGTTCGGGCTGCCTTCGGAGGGGGGAGGATTATCGAAGCCGAAGATGCGCGTGGCAGGGGGATCCTGCCAGAGCTGGCGTGCTTTTGCCCAGTGATACATTTTGTGCCAGGCATCCTGCTCAGGTGTGGCAGTGTAAGCATAAAATGATGCCATCCGCATGGGGGGTAGAGTTACTATTTTTACTTCCTGATCATCCATTAGATTCTCCTTTGCTTGACTATTGAATTATTTTCTATTTGCTGCGATCGCAGCATCATGATAGCATAGAATAACTGACATCTTATGTCAGGAATTATTGGTAAAATATCACATTATAAGGAGAAAATAGATGCGTGCGGACCGATTGATTTCCATCGTCATGCTGCTGCAGGCGCATGAAAAAATGACTGCTGATGAGCTTTCAGAAGAGCTAGAAGTTTCCACCCGCACCATTTACCGTGACATTCTGGCGCTCAATATTGCCGGAATCCCCATTTACACCGACCGAGGGCCAGGAGGAGGAATCGCCCTGGTGGAGAGCTACCGCACCACGCTCACCGGGTTGAGTGAAGATGAGACACAGGCGTTGTTCATGCTGAGCATCCCCCAGGCGCTGGAAGAATTGGGGGTTGGGAAGACGCTCAGGAGCGCCTGGCTGAAGCTAACAGCGGCAATGCCGGTAGGGCAGCATGATTCTCAATTTCACATACAGCAACGCATTTACCTGGATTCGACCTCGTGGGATGAGCCAACCATACCCTCGGCACACCTGGGGATGATCCACCAGGCAGTGCGGCAGGAAAAGCAACTACGTTTGGTTTACCACGGGAGCTTTGACACGCGACTGGAATTCAGCCTCGAACCGTTGGGATTGGTGGCGAAGATGAATGACTGGCACCTGGTGGCGAAGTATGAGGGCCATCTGCGCGTGTTTAAGGTGGCCGATATCCTGGAGGTGGAAATCCTGGAGCAGCATTTTTCTCGCCAGCCAGACTTTGACCTGGTGAAGTACTGGGGCGAGTGGTGCAAGACAGCCAGGGAGCAGCGCTCCTTTTATCACGCCAGGCTGAGGATGGCGCCCAGCTTACTGGGAAAGCTGCGCTATTACCTGGGTGAAACGGTGAAATTCGCCACCTGCGACACTCTGCCCGCCGATCACAGGGGTTGGCGTGAAGTGGACATCGAATACGAGAATTTCTTCGCCGCACGCCAGAGCATCCTCAATTATGGCAGGGCTGCCGAGGTGCTGGAACCGGAGGCGCTGAGGTGCAGTGTGATCGATTTTGCCAGGCAGATTGTCGATTATTACCAGGGGGCTGAAATTATATAAAAAAAGGAGCC
Organism: uncultured Anaerolineaceae bacterium; assembly: GCA_964385625.1. GTDB lineage: Bacteria > Chloroflexota > Anaerolineae > Anaerolineales > UBA4823 > FEB-25. The sequence goes on from CAYLPS010000033.1 coordinate 4,288, forward strand.
CTCCATGAGGGCTCCCACAAAGCTAGTAATCAATGAAACGAAATTTGCCTGGTGATTAGGAGGCTTTCTTACGGGTGGCAACGTCGAAGATCACTGCCCCAGCCAGCACCAAAGCCCTCACCAGATATTGGATAGAAATATCCCAACCCAGCAAGTTCATGCCATTGGTGAGGGAAGCCATCACCAGGGCACCCAGGATAGAGCCGGAAACTTTGCCCACCCCGCCAGCGACGGCAACACCACCCACGAAGGCGGCGGCAATGGCATCAAACTCCATGCCCGCACCAGCAATGGTGCTGGCAGATCGCAGCCAGGAGGCATACAGGATGCCAGACAAGCCGGTGAGCAACCCCATGGAGCCGAAGACCATAAAGGTGATTTTCGTCACACTGATGCCATTCAGCTGGGCAGCTTCAGGGTTGCCTCCCACCGCATAGATATGCCGCCCGATCACTGTCCGGGTGGTTATGTACATATAGAGAAGGACCACGAGAATCAGGATCACCGCTGCCCAGGAAAGACCCTGGTATTTCGCCAGGATCCAGGTGATGACTGCGATTACCAACGAGATGAATACGGATTTCAGAAGGAACACATTGAGCGGAGGAACTTCAAAGTTGTAGGATTGGGTCCTGCGGCGATTCCTGATTTCACCAAACACAAACAGCCCGATGGCAAGCAGACCAAGCAGCAGGGTGACTTTATGGATGCCTGGCAACATACTGCTGTTGGGAAATATATCAGGGATGAAACCATTCCCCAGGGCGTTGAAAACATCATTCTCAATGATGATGGTGCCTGTGCTCTGGGTGGCAAGCTGTAGCGCGCCACGATAGCCCAACCAGCCAGCCAGTGTGGCGACAAAGGCCGGGATTTTCATTTTCGCAACCAAAAAGGCGGTGCCCAAACCAGCCACGATTCCCAACACCAACACCATTAATATGGTGGGCAATACGGGCACATGCCAGTATTTCAAAGAAATGGCAGCGATGGCGCCCAAGAAACCGGCCAGGTAGCCCACGGAAAGGTCGATATGGCGGATGACAATCACCAGGGTCATGCCGACGGCCAATACGGCGATGTAGCTCATGGCATTGACCAGGTTACCGATATTGCGCGATGAGACGAAGACGCCTTTTGTGGTAATGGCGAAAAAGGCTATGATCACCACAAAGGCGATATACATACCATATTCACGGATATTGTGTTGCTGGGTTTTAACCAGCTCTTTGACAGAAAAAGACCTGGGGAGTTTTTCAGCAGTGATCATCTTACTTCCTCCACGGCGAAATCATCACGGGCACCAATCATATAGGCTACCACATGCTCACGAAATTCATCTATGCTCTCGGTGATCGGGCAGTCGCGCACCTTGCGGCCATTCCGCATCACCATTAACCGATCGCTCACGCTGTAAATATCTTCCAGACGGTGGCTGATAATGATGATCGATGCACCTTGAGCCTTGAGCTCGCGAACCAGCTCCAGTACCTTGCTGATGGCTGCCACGCTCAGGGCTGCAGTGGGCTCGTCCATGATGATCACTTTGGAGTTAAACGCCATGGCACGGGCGATGGCTACTGCCTGGCGTTGCCCACCCGAAAGCCGCTCCACCAGGAGGCGAACAGAGGGGATGTCGATTTTTAAGCGTTCCAGCAGGCGTTGGGCGTCTTGCTCCATCATGTGGCTGTTCATCACCCCGAACGGGCCGATTTGCCGTGCCACGGTTTCGCGTCCCAGGAAGACATTGGCGGTGATATCGAGATTATTGGCGAGGGCAAGGTCCTGGTAGACCATCTCGATGCCCAGGCGGCGTGCGTGCAATGGATCGGTGAAGTGTACTTTCTCCCCCTCGATGAGGATCTCTCCTTCTTCAGGGATGTAAGCCCCACTGAGCACCTTCATCAACGTGGATTTTCCGGCTGCGTTGTCTCCAACCAAACCCAGTACTTCATTGTGGTTTAGCCGCAGGTCCACTCCTTTGAGAGCCTGGACAGCCGCAAAGTTCTTTTTAATATTGCGCATCTCCACAACAGGTATAGTTTTCGACTCAGCATCCATCATATTCTCCTTTTCTCAGCAAAGGCAGTAATAATTCGCGATCGTGAAACGCCGGAATTAGATTTTAACAGGGGCCAATCAAACTTGATTAGCCATCATTTTTAATGAGCATGGTACTAATTACTGGAAAATTGCAGGAACAGTGATGGGTTTGGCATCACTATTCCTGCATGGTTACAAAGGCTTAGGGTAAGCCGGTGAAGTCGCCGGCGGGCCAATAGCCGGAGTCGATGATGGCAGCGACGACGTTGCTCTTGTCGACAGCGATCACCGCAGACGGCTTGGCGGGTACATCAATCTTGCCGTTATTGTAAGTGGTGGTTTGTTCAGGTGTGCCACCAGTGAGGTAGGCGATGGCGGCAGCGATGGCGTCAGACACCAGCGTACGGACGTCCTTGAGCACGGTCATGGTCTGCTTGCCATCGATGATGTACTGGATGGAGGGTTCCTCCGCATCCTGGCCGGTGATGACGTAGCTGGTGACGTCCTTGTCAGCAGCGAAGACATCGGCGATGGAGCGGGAGGTACCGTCATTGGGGGCGAGGATGAAGACATCGCCCTTATCGGCGGCGCTGGCGGCGGTGAGGTTGGCTTCAGCCAGGTTCTTGGCGACGTCGAACTTCCAGTCGGTGGTGACCTGACCGATGATGTTGCTCATCTCATCGCGGGTGAGCTCAGCCTTGTCCTGCAAGGCGACGGCCTGGCTGGAGTTCTTGATGACGAAGGTGCCATCGGCGATCTTGGGTTGAAGAACTTCCCAGGCGCCCTGGAAGAACAGGAAGGCGTTGTTGTCGGTGGCTGCGCCGGCATAAAGATAGAGTGGGTTGCCGGTGCCGGTGGCGTGGTCAACCAGGTACTGTCCCTGGAGCTTGCCAACCTGAATGCTGTCGAAGGTGACATAGTAATCGACGGCAGCGGTGTCGCGGATCAGGCGGTCGTAGGAGATGACCTTGACGCCTGCGGCGCGGGCTTCGTCAGCGGCTGCGGCAGCGGCGGTGGCGTCCTGCGGGCAAATCACGATGACCTTGACGCCCGAGGAGATCAGGGATTCAACGTTGGCTTTTTCCTTGGCGGAATCGCCCTGGCTGAAGAGGATCTGGACATCGTAGCCGGCAGCGGTGAAGGCATCCTTGAAGCGGGCCTCGTCCTGGATCCAGCGGGGCTCATCCTTGGTGGGGAGCACCACACCGACTGAGAAACTGGCCGGAGCGGGTTGGGTCGGCGCAGCACCACCCTCTAAGCCGGTGAAGTCGCTGGCAGGCCAGTAACCCGAGTCGATTACGGCGGCCTTGACATTGCTCTTGTCGACGGCGATCACCGCAGATGGCTTGGCGGGTACATCAACCTTGCCGTTGTTGTAGGTGGTGGTCTCGGGAGGGGTTGAACCCTGCAAGTAGGCGATGGCGGCAGCGATGGCGTCAGACACCAGCGTGCGGACATCCTTGAGGACGGTCATGGTCTGCTTGCCATCGATGATGTACTGGATGGAGGGTTCCTCCGCATCCTGGCCGGTGATGACGTAGCTGGTGACGTCCTTGTCAGCAGCGAAGACATCGGCGATGGAGCGGGAGGTACCGTCATTGGGGGCGAGGATGAAGACATCGCCCTTATCGGCGGCGCTGGCGGCGGTGAGGTTGGCTTCAGCCAGGTTCTTGGCGACGTCGAACTTCCAGTCGGTGGTGACCTGACCGATGATGTTGCTCATCTCATCGCGGGTGAGCTCAGCCTTGTCCTGCAAGGCGACGGCCTGGCTGGAGTTCTTGATGACGAAGGTGCCATCGGCGATCTTGGGTTGAAGAACTTCCCAGGCGCCCTGGAAGAACAGGAAGGCGTTGTTGTCGGTGGCTGCGCCGGCATAAAGATAGAGTGGGTTGCCGGTGCCGGTGGCGTGGTCAACCAGGTACTGTCCCTGGAGCTTGCCAACCTGAATGCTGTCGAAGGTGACATAGTAATCGACGGCAGCGGTGTCGCGGATCAGGCGGTCGTAGGAGATGACCTTGACGCCTGCGGCGCGGGCTTCGTCAGCGGCTGCGGCAGCGGCGGTGGCGTCCTGCGGGCAAATCACGATGACCTTGACGCCCGAGGAGATCAGGGATTCAACGTTGGCTTTTTCCTTGGCGGAATCGCCCTGGCTGAAGAGGATCTGGACATCGTAGCCGGCAGCGGTGAAGGCATCCTTGAAGCGGGCCTCGTCCTGGATCCAGCGGGGCTCATCCTTGGTGGGGAGCACCACACCGACCGATAGCTTGGCAGCAGGCGGTTGTGTGGGTGCTGTGGTTTCTTGTGGAGCTGTGGTTGGCGTGGCAGTGGCGCAGGCCGAAAGGACCATAGCAGCAATGAACAAGATGGATACTACCATTTGTAGCGAATTCTTCTTAGACACAATTACTCCTCCATAAATCTGTATTTATTATCTACTGAATAAATCGGTTAGTCTCAAACCTGGGACTTTTCGAGATTATTGTTTTATTGTTTTCTCCTTTCTTCTCAACAATTTCATCTGAAGGATGTTGTATTCCGGTTGAGATAGCAATTCTCCGTTTTTATGCATCGCACAGCACTGCTTGTGGATCAGGCACAATCTCGGTGAATTGTCTTTATTATAATAAGTTGAAGCACCGATGTATATCAAATTCCCAATTATTATTGAAATTATCTGTAAATATACTCGCAATGTGCAAGCTTGTCAATTGCATTGTCTTGGAGCGTGCTTTGTAGGTAAGCACGTACACTTCCTTGAACGGAGCATGTATTCATGCAGGAGTTGATCATCGATTTTAATCGGCTGTGCAAGGGACTCCAGGGGACCACGAAATCGGTGGGTGTAATCATCAGAGTGGGTTCTCCTCGATACAAGAGCAGGTGGATTGGATTAATGGCTGCCTGATTACCGAGGGATCCAACCCCACTTGCTGCATGGCCAGCAGTACACCTCCCACGACGGGCGGCGCTGAAAGAGTAATCAGGCGGGCGCGTGGAGCTTCGGAGGTGATCACCTGGCGCATGGGTGCGATGAGCATTTCACCCATCTGGTATAAGCTGCCCACCAGTATCACATCGAATTCCAGGGCCTCAAGGTTGAGCTGGTGGATGACCGCCAGGGCAGTGGCCCCCAGCTCACTACCGGCCCATTGGATTATGGAAATGGCAACTGGGTCACCCTGCGAAGCAACTCGGAAAATCAACCGGGCGTTATCAGGTGAGAGGAAGTATTCGCCCATCTCGATTCCTTCGATCAGGGCTGGAATGTCAGCAGCACCTGTCAGGCGCAAGAATTCTGTGCTGAGCAGGGTCTTAGGGCCGCGTTGTGTCCATTCGTAGGCAATGGAGGATAGGGCGCGATCTACCAGGTCGCCGGCCCCGCCATGCTCGCCGTAGCCAACTCCGGTGACACGGCCTATATGATGATCACTATCCCAACCCCAGCAATTGGTGCCTGTGCCCGCCACCACAGCCACTCCCCAACCCTGAGAAGCGCCGGCCAGCAATCCGATGATGGTATCGTTCACGGCTTCGAGAGGTGCATGTATGCCGAGGGTGGCGATTGCATCCAAGGTAGGTTGGCGCTCGGACGGCCAATCATAGCCTGCCACGCCAAAACCCGCTGCTGTGAGCTGAGCTTTAGAGATGCCAGCCATCTTTAGAGCGTCTGCGGTCAGAGTTTGTAGGGCTAGTGCCAAGCCTTCATAACCCACCACTTCGTGGTTTCCCGGGCCATAAGTGCTAAATCCAAGTGCATTACCCCGCTCATCTGAAATCAAAGCATGGCTTTTCGACCCGCCGATATCCACCCCAAGAAAATAAGATGACATGATTCAAAACCTTCCCGACTATTCAAGCAAGCAGTCTGCAGATGCTCAACAACTCTGAAAATCCTGCCCGGTTTGCTTTAAACGCCCTCATTTTTCTGAACGATCTATTTCATTGTGATTAGTGACTGATTCTCAGATTTCATCGATCTTTCACGGCGGTATATCATGCCGCTGGCGGCGATCACCCCGGCGATGACCCAAAAATAAGGCATGGCGAACGAGTCGATGCTGAATCCTTCACCGATAAAGGCCAATAATGCCAGCTGGCTGGTAAATGCCAAGGTTTTTACGGTTGGATTTCGATACTTTTGTGTGGATCGCGAAGACTGGTACAACACATACAGCCAGGTGATAAAAACCGAGAAACCGACCAGGCCCGTCTCAGCCAGCAAGCGGAACCAGAAGCTTTTTACATTAGGTAATTGGGTGAGGTAAAAAAGCACGTTGCGGATCTCATAGGTTGCCCAGCCCATGGCGGGTGCCAGCTGGGGGAAGAAGAAACCTGAGTTTCCCAGACCAACCCCCAGCCAGGGATATTGATTGAAGACGTTCCAACCATTCAGCCAGTAAACCATGCGCTCCAGAAAAATAAATCGATGGCTTACGGATAACAGGGTATTTTGGTCGAGAGTTGACACACCGACAATTTCTTCAAGGGTGGGAGGTTCCTTGACCAGCATGTTAAGCCGATAATCACGCTGAATGGCAAAATAGAAAATCCCAGCCAAAATGACGATATAAAGGGAAATGATAGCTGCACTGGCAAGCATGCGAATCACAGTTGGGTGCGATCGAATTGAGTCGGGCTTTGCTCTGCTCTGGCGAGACGAGATAAATTCTACGATCTTGCCATGGATTAACAGGTTTATTTTAATAAACAGGTAGGCTAGAATAAGGAGTAATGAAATTAATCCAATGCGTGGCGAGCTCAGGAAGAAGGCGATCAAACCGAGGGCCAAGCATATATTTTCGATCGAGAGGCGAAATATCCTGTATTTAAAGGCCGAGGTTTTGTAATAACTCGAAGCCAGCCAGAGGGGCAGGTAAAGCATCACCATCTGGTGGGCGAACCAGGAGGCCTCATAGGTCATGCCATTCACCCGGCCATAGCGTGGTGAGAAGGCCGGTGATATCACCGCCAGCCAGGATTGAATCTCAATCAACCAAGAGGGGTAATTTTGAGCATGGTTAAGTACGAAATAGGCTTGAAATCCCGTCCATAGCAGCGAAAGAAAGCCACCAATGGTGATGTATTTCCAGCTGTTAGTAAACCTTTGACCTGAGCTGAGCCAGGTGGCAGTTACCAGGAAAAAGGCCAGGCCGACCGCCAGGGTGAAAAGTGCCCTGGTTTCCTGACCGAACACGGTTTTTCCTTTGAAACCCGGGATGAAGAAAAAATAAGCTGCGGCACAGGATACAATAGCGACCAAGGTAAATAACACTAGGGGAATGCTCTCCCTGGGCAGAACGCCTCTACGCAGGATGAGTGGAATAGACCAGATGACTAATAAAATGAAGATGGGGACGATCGAAAAAGGAGCGACCACAGCGCCGGTGAGGGAAGCAAAGAGTGGGAAGGAGGTTATGGGCAGGCAAATCAGGGCGATGGCCCACAGGATTTCACCCAACTTCTCCAGGTTGGTGTTGAATCTGCCGGTTGCTTCAATCATGATCCCGTCCATGTGGAAATGCCGAATTATCACTCAAGGGATTCAAGCTTTTTAATCTGCCGCTTGGGAACTATCCCGCCTGACGAGCAGAGATGAAAGGAAAATACCGGTTATAAAACCAATCAAAGCGCCAGCCAGAACCAAATTGTTACGCCCGTACAATACCGGCTGCTGGGGTAAAAGAGCAAGCCTGGGAGGCTGAAAGATCACGTAATGCGGAGCCTTGCCGGAAGATTGCCAGGATAACATCGCCTGGTAACCGACCTGAGCCCAAATATTGACGATAGATCGGGCAAATTGCGGGTCCTGGCTGCGATAGCGCAGCTCCCAAACGTCATGCTTACGCTCGATGGTGTAATTGTCCAGCAAATCAGCGATGGTGAGGGTGTATCCTTGCCCTTGTGCTTGCCTGACTACCTCATTCAATGCTTCAGTAGATAACAGGGCGCCCTCAGTGGTGTTCAGGGCCATATCCTTGTCGTATTGGATGATATCCGCACGTGTGTCGAGGATTGGGAAGTGATCCATGTCGAGGGTAACAAAAAACGTGGAGGTAGCTTCATATACAGGCGCATGCAGGTGGAAGAACAGGTAGCCAAGTGCGCCACCCACCATGGTAGCAAGCAAAACCACCCACCAGAAATCCATCACACGTGAAATATAGCGTTGCGGAGAAAATTCATTAATGGTCATAAGGGAGAATGCTATACCGAGTGAGATAAAGTTTATAGATTCTAACACATGCAATAGCTGGGCTAGCAACCCGATTAGTATTTTCCAGGCAGTCATTGATGCCATATTTTCACGCAATCCAGGATTCATGCCGCTTTTCCTTCCCCACACTCTTAATCTCGTGTATAATGCTGAAAATCTGGAGCTTGGTGAAATGTATACCTCGGGCATTCTTGCATTGAATGATAATGATAATTCCATCTCGCGTCGGGCAAGAGGCTTCAGGCTGCCAGAAAGTTAAGCTATAGCCAGCATCTTCAATCGCCCGACGCAGCATGCGGAGGGCGATTTATTTTGCCAATCTGGTAGAGATATCGATTTGGAGGCAGTGTATGTATAAAACGCAAACCTGTGGAGAACTTCGGGCCAGCGATCAAGGGAAAGAGGTCACCCTGGCAGGATGGGTAAACCGCCGGCGGGTGTTTGGGGGAATTATTTTCGTGGATTTACGTGATCGCTTTGGGATGGCCCAGGTGGTTTCAGACCCCATTGAGTACCCGGAAAGCCACCAGGCACTGGTTGAAGTGCGCCCTGAGTGGGTGATCCAGGTGCAGGGGATCGTCCGCTTACGCCCTGAAGGATTGGCAAACCCCAACATGCTGACCGGTGAAGTGGAGGTGCTGGCGGAAAAGGTGACCGTGCTCAATCGGGCTAAGACCACACCGATTACGATCAGCAAAGAGGAAGATGAGAATGAGGAAATCCGCTTGCGCTACCGCTACCTGGACCTGCGCCGGCAACGGATGCGTGAAAACCTCATCTTACGGCACAGGGTGGTCAAATTCATCCGCGATTACCTGGATAGCAAGGGTTTCCTGGAGATCGAAACCCCCATTTTATTCAAAACCACGCCGGAAGGAGCTCGAGACTACCTGGTTCCATCCAGAATCTACCCGGGGGAGTTCTATGCATTGCCCCAATCACCCCAACAGCTGAAGCAGTTGCTGATGGTGGCGGGTATGGAGCGTTACTTCCAGATTGCCCGCTGCTTCCGCGATGAAGACCAGCGCGGCGACCGCCAGCCCGAGTTCACCCAGCTGGACCTGGAAATGTCTTTCGTGGAGCGTGAAGATATCATGCAACTGACCGAGGATATGTTCACCCGGCTGGTGAAGGAAGTGGTGCCGCACAAGCGCCTTTTATCAAGCCCATGGCCAAGAATTTCGTATGATGAAGCGATGCGCCGCTATGGCAAGGATAATCCGGATATCCGCTTCGGGATGGAATTACAAGATGTGACCGAGCTGGCAGGCAAATCGGGCTTTCAGGTATTCGAAAATGCCGTTGCGGAAGGAGGGAGTGTCAGAGGCATCAATGCGACAGGCCTGGGCGATTACACCCGCAAGCAGCTGGATGAATTAGCAGAGCTGGCCAAAAAATTTGGCGCCAGGGGCCTGGCATATATAGCCTTCAGCTCAGCGGGCGAGCAGCGTTCATCCTTCGCCAGGTTCACCGCGCCAGATGTGTTTGGGCAATTGCTGGAAAGCATGGCAGCTAAACCCGGAGACCTGCTGCTATTTGTGGCTGATAAACCTGCCGTAGTCTTTGAAGTGCTGGGCAGATTACGCGTGGTGCTGGCTGAGCGGTCAGGCATCATCGATCAAAATTTACTGGGATTTTGCTGGATCATCGATTTCCCGTTTGTGGTGTGGAATGAATCTGAGAATCGCTGGGACCCCAGCCACCACCTGTTCACTTCCCCCATGGTCGAAGACATCCCGCTGCTGGATATCGACCCCGGCAGGGCGCGTGGGCAGCAATATGACCTGGTGGTGAACAACTACGAGGTGGGGGGTGGGTCGATCCGCATCCACGAACGCGAATTGCAGGAAAAAGTGTTCAAGCTAATCGGGCTCAACCCCGACGTGGCGCGCGAGCGCTTCGGACACTTGCTGGAAGCTTTTGAATACGGCACGCCACCCCATGGTGGCATTGCCCCAGGGATCGACCGGCTGTGCATGGTGCTGGCAGATGAACCCAACATTCGAGAAGTGATTGCCTTCCCGAAAAGCCAGACAGCACGCGACCTGATGGCGGGTGCACCTTCACCGGCTGATCCCATCCAGCTCAAGGAATTGCACCTCAAGATAGAGGATTGAACCAGAGAGGCAGGCAGAGATATGGCACCCATTATTCATGTGGATAAGATTGCGGAATATGTATCGCAGGAAGTGACCGTGCAGGGCTGGGTTTACAACCGAACCGATAAGGGCAAGCTGGTCTTTTTGTTGGTACGTGATGGCTACGGCTTCGTGCAATGCGTGGCATTCAAGGGTGACTTGGATACCGGGTTGTTCGACCGGCTGTTGCGCCTGCCACAGGAGTCCTCGGTGGAAATCACTGGCGTGGTCAGGGCCGACCAACGTGCCCCGGGAATCCCCGGCGGTTATGAAATTGGGGTGACGGGCGCCACAATCCTGCAGGCTGCAGACCTGGATTACCCCATGGCGCTCAAAGAGCAGGGAGTGGATTTCGCCCTAGACCACCGTCATTTATGGATCCGCATGCCCAGCCAATGGGCAATCCTGAAGGTGAGGGCGGCGGTAATCCGGGCGATCCGTGAGTGGCTGGACAATCATGGATTCGTGGGTATGGATACACCGATCATCACCCCGGTGGTTTGTGAAGGGACAACCACTCTGTTCGAGACTCAGTACTTCGACGAAGGCGTGGCTTACCTGGCACAGAGCGGGCAGCTGTATAACGAGGCCGATATCTTCGCATTCAACAAGGTGTATTGTTTTGGCCCTACCTTCAGGGCTGAAAAATCGAAGACCCGCCGGCACCTGACCGAATTTTGGATGGTGGAGCCAGAAGCAGCTTTCTGCGACCTGGACCAGCTTATGGAGATTGAAGAGCAATTCGTGACTCACATCGTGAGGCGGGCGCTCGAGTGGTGCGCCCCCGAGCTGAAATCACTGAAGCGTGACGTCTCCAGGCTTGAAAAAATCTCGCCTCCGTTCCCGCGCATCTCCTATGATGAGGCATTAAAGAAAATCGATATGCTGCGTGAGAAGACTGATGACCCGGAGAAAAAGGAGCTGTTGAAAATAGCGTGGGGCATGGATTTTGGCAGCCCGCATGAGACGGCGCTGACCAACCTATACGAGAAGCCAGTTTTTGTATATGGGTATCCGAGCGAGATCAAGGCCTTCTACATGGAACCCTGGCCCGGGCGGCCAGAAGTCTGCAAGAGTGTCGATTTGCTGGCTCCCGAGGGATATGGGGAGATCATCGGAGGCAGCGAGCGTATATCAGACCCGACGCTGTTGGTGGAGCGGCTGAAACAGCATAATTTGCCCGAGGAACCCTTCAAGTGGTACCTGGAGCTGCGCCGATTTGGCAGTGTACCGCATTCAGGGTTCGGCATGGGCGTTGAGCGCACCGTGGCGTGGATCTGCGGGATTGAACACATCCGTGAAGCCATCGCATTCCCACGCATGATCAAGCGCGTGTACCCGTAGCACAAATATACAGTGAGAGACCTATCACAGCTGTAAAGTAGTCTAAGGTAATCATATCTACTCATGGGACTTTTTTTGTGGTATAAGATAACTACCCTACTATGTACGTGTTGTTGCTTTTACGTTCTGAGCCAACACTAATATCTAGGGGTCCGGTCTCACAGCGGTGACGCGATAGGCTTGAGCCAAGGCGGATCCTCTGGGAAGGACTCCAACCTGCGAAGGCAGGTTCAGAACTTTGCATCACACGACATGGTGGGGTACGTTTTACCCGATTTAGACAGTTCTGGCAGGCTATTGACCTGCCAGAATTGTTATTAATGGCTATCTCACCCAGGTGACGAGCAAGAATCCGGCAAGCAAGGATAGCACGGTGCCAAAAACGAATGGGGCAGCCGGGTCGATATACTGCCACAACACCCCGGCAATCACCGAAGCCGGCAGGGCGGAGAAGCCAATGGCAGCATTGAAGAAACCATAGGCGGTACCACGCTGCTCTTGGGGTACGAAATCGGCCACAAGGGCTTTAGCCACCCCCTCGGTGAGGGCATAATAGAGGCCATATAGGCCGAACAGTGCCCATATCGCTGCACCCGTTTGGGAGAGAGCGAACCCCAGGTACACCAACCCGTAAATCGTCCAACCGGCCAGCATCAGCTTGCGGCGGCCAACACGATCCGACAGAGAACCCAGGGGGCTGGCCAGGATGGCATAGATAGCATTGAAGGTCATCAACATGCCGATGATCTGTAAAACGCTCAAGCCACGATTCTGCCCGCGCAGGATGATAAAAGAGTCGGATGAGTTACCCAGGGTAAAAATGATCACCACAATAACGAAGGCGCGAAAACGCCGATCGAAGTCTTTCCATTTAACGGTGGGTAGGTTCTGGTTATCCTTCTTTTCTGCTTCCACTTCTTTCACCCCAAAGGTGAGCACTAAAACCGCCAATACGGCAGGGATGATGCTTGCCAGGACCACCACCTGAAATGTATGGCGTTCCAATTCGGCAATGCCCGCCTGGGTGAGCCAGATGATCAGCCCGGCAATCCCCAGACCAACGAATGCACCGGCGGTATCGCCGGCGCGATGGATGCCAAAGGCATATCCGCGCTGGTTGGATTTTGCGCTGCCTGCCAGCAGGGCATCGCGTGGGGCAGTGCGTACACCCTTGCCCACCCGGTCGGCAAAACGCACGCCTAACACCCATTCCCAGCTTACAGCGAGATATAAAAAAGGTTTGACGATGGTGGATAACGCATATCCGGCTACGGTGAGCAGTTTGCGCTTGCCAAGCCGGTCGGACAAGGTGCCGGAATAGATCTTTACCAGGCTAGCGGTGGTTTCGGCGATGCCATCAATGAGCCCGATAATGCTCGTCTGTACGCCCAGTACGTTGTACAGGAACAGGGGGATCAGGTTGGTGAGCATCTCGGTTGAGATGTCGGTCAAGAATGAGCCGATGGTGAGGAACCAGACGTTGGGATGTAAATGTCGTGGGGTTGGTAAGGGCTGTGATGCCATTATTGATGGTTAACTCCCTCGTGAAATGGATTTTATTCAGTTGGTATTCGTACGGCTATACAGGTAATTCAATTGCCTGATTTTGGTTTGAAGCTCGCCGGTGAGTGAACTTTCGGGCATCCTCCACATCCAGTTCCCGCTGGGATTACCCGGATAATTCATGCGAGCCTCATTGCTTAGGTTCAAGAAATCCTGCAGTGGCGCCAGGCAAAAGACGGCCACAGAAGACCAGATACCGCGGATCAAGTCCCAGCTCACCTGGCTGCCATCACGGTCCATGTAATCTCGATAAGCGGCCTTCTCGGCTTCCGGAACGCGCTGGTACCAGCCCTTTGCCGTATCATTGTCATGGGTGCCGGTGTAAACGACACAATGAACCGGGTAGTGATGCGGCAAGAAGGGATCATCGGGGGTGCTATCGAAGGCAAATTGCAGGATTTTCATCCCGGGAAAGTTAAAGGAGTCGCGCAAGTCCACCACATCAGGGGTGATTACACCCAGGTCTTCCGCGATGATCGGCAATTCCCCCAGCGATTGACGAAGGGTGTGGAAGAAATGCTTGCCGGGGCCGGGTCTCCAACAGCCAATTTCTGCGGTCTTGGCGTTGCCAGGCACTTCCCAATACCCCGCAAAGCCGCGGAAGTGATCAATACGGATGATATCCACCAATGACAACGTGGCTTTGATACGCTCGATCCACCAGGCGTAGCCGGTTTTAGTATGCTCTTCCCAGCGATACAGTGGGTTGCCCCATAACTGCCCGGTAGGTGAAAAGTAATCGGGGGGTACTCCAGCCACGACAGTCGGCAGACCCGTCTCATCCATATAGAACAGGTGCGGATGCACCCATACATCGGCGCTATCGTGGGCAACGAAAATGGGGATATCACCGATGATCGAGATATTGTTCTGGTGAGCATAATCACGCAACTTTAGCCATTGACGGTAAAACAGGAACTGTCGATAGACCTGGCGCTCCACTGCTGAAGCATACTGAACGTGCGCTTCAGCCAACGCCTCGGGCTGCCTCTGTCGCAAAGGCTTCTCCCAGCTGGGCCAGGGAGCACCTTGGTGAGCTTCTTTTAGCGCCATGAACAAGGCGAAATCTGCCAGCCAGGAGGATTGCGATGAACGAAATTCTTCCATCTCGGCATTCAGCTGAGATGAGTGCAAATGCTGGTAGCGGGTGAATGAGCGGTCGAGCAGGTTTAATTTCCAGGGGATCAGCATACCAAAATCAACATGGTCATCAGGAAAAACTGGATGGTCTTCCAGGTCATCGGGATGAAGCAGATCATCCATGAGCAACGCTTCCGGGCTGATCAGCAGTGGGTTGCCAGCAAAAGACGAGAAACATTGGTACGGTGAATCGGCGTAACCGGTGGGCCCGATGGGGAGAACCTGCCACAGGCCACAACCTGCGGCGGATAAAAAATCAATCCACCCGAGGGCAGTCGGGCCAATATCGCCAATCCCATATGGACCTGCAAGACTGGTGGGATGCAGCAGGATCCCAGATGAGCGCTTAAACTTCATGGGCCAATCTCTTGGTAAGGATATAGTCGTCACCTCGCACCACTGTGGCAGGATAATCACTTTCGATCACATCGGTGCCAATCACTGCTCCCGGTTCGACCACATAACCCTGGGGAACCTCGGAATTCTTGCCAACCATGGTGAGCAGTGGTTCGGCAGCTTCTACCATCCCGCCGATATGGGCTTGGGGGTTTACCCGTACCTTCTTATCGATGATGGCACGTTCGATGACGGCACCTGATTCGATCACCGTATCAGTCAACAGGATGGATTCCCTCACCACTACACCCGGGCGAACTAATACTCCCGGAGAAAGCACACTGCGGATTACCCTGGCATTGGAAGCAATTTCACAGCCATCGCAGATCAAACTATTTTCTATGCTAGCACCACGCGCAATCCATACCGGTGGTCTTTCTTCGGTGCGGGTATGGATGATCCACGAGCGGTCATTCAAGTCGAAAGGAGGTTTGTCGTCCAGATGGTCCATGTGGGCTTTCCAATAGGAAGCTGCAGTACCGACATCCATCCAATAACCGTTGAATGGATAAGCAAACACCCTGGCGCCGTCTGCCACCATTTTGGGCAGGATATCTTTCCCAAAATCGTGTGAAGAATTGGGCAGGTTATGATCTTCCAGCAAATACTGGTTCAATATCTCCGTCTTGAAAAGATAAACACCCATATTGGCTAAATTGGAGGGTGGTTGAGCCGGTTTTTCGACGAAAGATGTGACTCGATTCTCCGGATCAATCCCGATGATGCCCATCCGGGAAGCCTCCTTGATGGGCACGGAGATGGTTGCCAGGGTCACATCAGCTTCCCTGGCGACATGGGCCTCGACCATCAAGGCATAATTCATCTCATAGATGTGGTCGCCTGACAGGATCAGCACGAAGTCAGGGTCGGAATTCTTGATAAATCGGAAATTTTGCTGGACCGCATCAGCAGTGCCCAGGAACCAGTCTGAAGCCCCACGCGCCTTGTAGGGTGTGTAAATGCGCACTCCTCCGGTAAAATCACGGTTCAAATCCCAAGGGCCTCCAGCGCCAATATGCTCTATTAAAGAGTGAGGCCGGTATTGAGCGACAATCATGACGTCGAATATGCCCGAGTTCACACAGTTCGAGAGGGTGAAGTCAATAATGCGATATTTCCCTGCGAAAGGCACTGCAGGCTTGGTACGCTTGGCAGTGAGCGTGCCCAGGCGTGAACCTTCTCCACCGGCGAGGATAACAGCCCTGGTCTTCATAAATGCCTCCTGTCTGTTACCGGGACATTATACATATATTTCAGCCAGATAGCAGGGTGTACTGTTTATAATACTCCTGTGCCGATCGAACCCATGAAAAATCTTGCTGCATGCCATTAATTTGTATCTGATGCCAGGCCAGAACGTCGTGTGTATACACTGATATGGCGCGCAGTATCGTCTCAGCCAATTCATCTGTATCGGTATCCTTGAACAAAAAACCGGTACCCTGGTTTGAGCTCAAAGCATCGCGGATGGTATCGGATAAGCCTCCGGTGGCGCGCGCTATGGGCACACAGCCATAATGCATGGCAATCATCTGAGAGAGACCGCAAGGTTCATAGCGAGATGGCATTAATAAAATATCCGCTCCCGCATAGATATAGCGGCTGAACAGTTCGCTGTACATGACATGGGCACGCACCTGGTTGGGAAAATCATGTTCCAGCTGGCGGATTAAACTTTCCAGCACCGGGTTTCCCGTCCCCAGGAAAACTGCCTGCAATGGCTGAGGAGGGCGATGATCGGATTTTAGCAAGGCGCGCAAGGCTGCAACAGACAGGTCCACCCCCTTTTGTGGGTCCATGCGAGTGACCATGGCAAGCAAAGGAATACGGGGGTTTACTTCGAGGCACAATTCCTGTTGCAGGTACGACTTGTTCACCGAGCGTACGAGGAGATTGTCACTCGAAAAAGTGGCCGCCAGCTCGTTATCCGCCTGCGGATTCCAACGCACTGTATCGAGGCCATTAAGGATGCCACGGATTTTATTCTGGTGTGCGCGCAGGAAGAGGTTCAATCCTGAGCCGAATTCATCGGTGAGGATTTCCTTTGCATACCCGGGGGAGACTGCCACGATCGTATCAGCATAAAGCAAGCCCAGGGGCATCGCCAGGTGCCGTGCCCATGGGGGCAAATCCTTACTCTTGACGGCAGGAAGTCCAAAGGCATCTAGGGCTGCTGCGGTCATGGCGCCCAGGTACGGCAGATTGTGGACGGTGAGTAAGGAGGCCGTCTGACCCCAAAAAGGATCAGAAGCGTGCTTTAAAGCCAGTGAATAGACTGCGGGAGCGGTATGCCAATCATTGGCGTGCAGGATATGCGGTTTCCAATTCAGTTGCCTGGCAAGCTCCAGGGCAGCCTGTGAAAAAAATACATATTTATATCCATCGGCTTCCAGGTTGGTTGAATAGACCGCGGACTCCTGATCTATCGGGGTGCCTGCCAGCAGGTAAACAGGCAACCCATCCAATTGGATCGAAAAAACTTTTGCGATGATAGCGCCTTGTGTGGATTGGACGGGATATTCTGCGATTTGCCGGGGTGAATTTTGGCCCGCTTTTATGGATGGGTGAAAAGGGATTACCAGCCTGACATCAAGCTCTGCAGGATTGCCATTGGTTAAAGGACGTAACGCACGCAGTGCAAGGGGAAGCGATCCGGCAACATCACCTAACCCCCCCACCTTAATGAGTGGGTCAGCTTCAGAGGCTAGGAAGAGGACATTCATAGGCGAGGGAATAGGCATAATGTCACCTGGACTGAACCTATTTTACACGATTAAATCAGGCAAGTTTCATTGCATACTTGTGTATCTTTAATGTTTTATGGATAGAATCACCCTTGCAAAAAAGTGAGATTGGGATTAAAACATATTCTATGATGTTAATCGTCGCAGCCACCAACAAGGGGGAATTGTAAATATAAATGCCGGAACGAGCCCTAGCAATCCATGGTCATTTTTACCAGCCTCCCCGTGAGGATCCGGTGTCTGGGCTGATCCCTAACGAGTACGGCGCATCACCTTATAAGAACTGGAACGAACGCATTCATGCTGAATGCTATTTGCCAAATGCCAAGTTGGGGAATTTCGAGAAGATCAGCTTTAATATTGGGCCGACATTATTTTCGTGGCTGAACAGTTATGATCCCTCAGCAATACGGCTGATCGTGGCTCAGGATCGCGCCAACCTGCAGAGGTATGGCGTGGGGAACGCCATCGCCCAAGCATACAACCATACCATCCTGCCCCTGGCTTCACGGGAAGATAAAATTACCCAGGTGATGTGGGGGATTGCGGATTTTGAGCACCGGTATGGGCGCAAACCCGTGGGAATGTGGCTGCCTGAAACAGCCGCAGACATGGAAACCTTGAACATCCTGGCGGAATATGGGATAGAGTTCACCATCCTGGCTCCGTGGCAGGCTGAGAGTAACCAGCTGGATGTCACCGAACCCTACCGAGTTGCTTTATCAGCAGGAAAAAGCATCTCGGTATTTTTTTACCACCAGGGGTTGAGCTCAGGGGTGAGTTTTAATCCCTATCTGACGATCAACGCCGATGATTTTGTGCGGAACCACCTGTTGCCCAGCTTTCTTAGCGAAAGGCCGCGCTGTGATGAGCCCCAGCTGGTGCTCATCGCCAGCGATGGCGAGTTATATGGACATCACCAACAATTCAGAGATCGTTTTTTAGCACACCTGGTCAATGGTGCAAGTGCGAACGCAGGCCTTGAAAAGACCTATCCTGCATTATGGTTGAAGAAATACCCGCCCAAGCATTGGGTGAGTATATACGAGAGAACCTCATGGTCGTGCCAGCACGGAGTGGAGCGCTGGAATGGGGATTGTGGTTGCACAGCAGGGGATGGACGGTGGAAGGGATATTTACGTCAGGCATTTAACCGGCTGGCATACCAGCTGGATAAGGTGTATGCCGACACGCTAAATCCATACCGTATTGACCCCTTGAAGCTGAGAAATGCTTACATCCACGTCATCCTGGGTAAGCTCAGCGCTGAAGAGCTTATCCACGAAAACGCAGGTAAGAGCCTTGAGCCCGAGTTGGTCAAGAAAATTCAACTGCTGCTGGAAGCACAACGCGAGCGCCAACGTATTTTCACCTCGTGCGGGTGGTTTTTCGATGATTTCAACCGCATTGAGCCAAAGAACAACATCGCTTATGCCGCCCAGGCTGTACGGCTGACCTATCTCGCCAGTGGGGTAAACCTGAGTGAACCCTTCAGATCTGACCTGCACTACGTGGTGAGCCGCAAGACCGGACTGAGGGGAGACAGGGTCTTCCAGAAAGAAATGCAAAAGACCCTGCCGGTGGGGCTATTTCACCAACTCTAGCAGTTTCTCGAGCTTATACCCAGAAGCCTGTGATTTAGAGAGAAGATCAGAGATCAGGTTGTAGCAGTCCACGATGCGCCCGGGGATTAACCCGGCCTGGTTGGATTCATCCAGCGCTGCCGAGATTTCAATAGTGGCGATGATATACAGCCACCAAAGCAGGTCCTCATATGCTTCTTTGTTGAACCACAGGATATCCTGATAACGGTTCACACCCAGGTAGTTGAGTGCATCGCTATCGGCAAGCAATGAAGCTAGGATTTGATAGGCTGCGCTCACCTTCTGCTTCGGCCGACTGGATGTAACTCGCTGCCACCAAGCTTGGTGAGAGGTGAGCAGCTTGATCAGTGTTACGGCGCGCCAATTGGAACGCTCATCCAAGCCGATGTCGCTCAAAGCACTTACCAGGATTTTGTTCAGCATCCATTCATCCATCCAGCTGCGGCTCACCTCTTCGTATCCCGCCTGGGTAATGGTCTTTCCCAGCGGTTGGGTGAATAACCAGCCCAGGATCACACTCCAGGTGTAGGAGTCAGCATTCTTCCAGGGCGAATTTTTAATGTTTCCGGCATGCAGGTAGCGCATGGCTTGCTGGTACTTGCGTGGATGGGATGGCGGGTACTTATCCTGGAAAATGGGTAGATTGAGAAGGGCAAGCAGGTATTTCTGGGTTATTACGGCAATGGATGGGATGTCTCCAGCGGAGTGCATCGTGCGATTGATTTCACCTAACAAGCGGGTAAATTTTTCGTGAACCTCTTGCAACACCTGCTCTGAACCTCCTGTGAGAGGGGGATTATTATCGCCACCTGGTATCGCCTGCAATCGATTGGATATGACCCAACGGAAGAAGCCGGCATTTGCTAATTCCCGGTAAGCACGATGGATGGGTTGTAAGAATACTTCCTTCATGGCTTCATCCATGCTGGGAACACCTCGCCCTCCCAGGTATGCCGCCAAATTCGCATACTGGTGCCAATCATTATCCTGAACCTCGCGGAATGCAGTAAAAACATGACATTTATAAGCATCGAGCTCGATGTATAAGCCCTGGTCGTGCAGATCCTTGGAATTGCGGATATATTCGAGATCATTAAGCTGGTCGCGGAAAATGCAGTAGGTATTGCCGTCGGTGGCTAAACCCAAACCTTCCCCCAGGCGCTTTTGAATGAGCATGTGCTCGCTGGAATCGGTCTTCACCGCATATGCAGCAGAGATACGGATCCATCCTCGAGCGGTGGCAAATTTATTGTGATAAATCACCAGGGAGCGCTCATTTCCCACCCGATTTGAATAAGCGAACACGTCTTCGTTCACGTAGCCTTCGGGTGTATAAAAATCATATAAAAGGAAATCCTGGACCTGGGCAAACATATAACGCTTCTTCAGCAAGGGAAAGATCTGGCGCCTGTGCCTGTCGATGAGGTACTCGTCCGGTTTCTCATCCCAATAGGCGCGGTGGTATTCCATGCCGTATTTCTCGGTGAAACCTTCCACCTGTCCATGCCCGAACATGGGCAGGCCCGGCAGGGTGGCCATCATGGTGCAGATGCCGAAATATTTATCCTCCTTGCCGAATTGGTCGATGGCAGTGCGCTCATCAGGATTATTCATGAAATTGACATAGCGCTTGAGGATCTCAGGATCAAACTCCAGGGTGTTCTTCATCACCAGGCGGTAATCGACATTTTTCTCATCACGCAGCATGTTCATGAATGCGCTGTTGTACACGCGATGCATGCCCAAGGTGCGCACAAAATATCCTTCCATCAGCCAGAAGGCTTCTGCCAACAGCAAAGTATCGGGCACTTCCTGCGCCACGCGGTCCACCACTTCGCGCCAGAATTCGACTGGCATGGCGGCATCGAATTGTTCCTTGGTTAGGCCATGCTCCGCCCGCGAAGGGATGGCTCCTCCAGTTCCTGGCTCGGGGAACCACAGGCGCTGGTAATGCTTCTTGGCCAGGGTCATGGCGGCATCGAAGCGGATGATGGGGAACTTACGGGCCACGTGCAGGATGGTCTGGATGACCGCTTCGCGGACCTCAGGTTTCAGATAATTGAGTTGGGCGGTATCATTCCATGGCATGGAAGTGCCATCATTTCCATGGTAGATATATTTCTCCTGACCGGTCCAAAAATCCACCCTTTTGAATACCACCGCTGCATCGGTATTGTTGAAATAGTGGTCTTCAACGTAGATGCCAACGCGCTGGTCCCACGACAGGTTGCCGCTATTGAAGGTATAGGAAGGGAAGGGGCTGTAATCCTGCGAGATAAACCAATCGGGATGTTCGATCATCCAATGCGAGTCAATGCCCATATGGTTGGGCACCATATCAGAGGCCAGCCGGATGCCGCGCTGCCAGGCTCGCTGGCGCAGGTTCTGGTAAGCCTCATCACCGCCTAAATCGGCTGCGATCTGGTAATCCATTAACGAATAGGCCGAAGCCACTGCATCCGGATTGCCCCGCCACTGCTTGATGGTTTTGGAGGCGGGTGAGCGTTCCCACAAACCGATCAACCACAAGCCGGTGAACCCCCACTGGGCCAGCTGATCTAGTTCATTATCGGGAATCTGGTCCAAGTGCTGGATGTTCCGCTGGTAGGTTTTCGATAGCTGGTCGAGCCACACATAAGCATTCTTGGCAATCAGCACCAAGCTGGGCATCCAATCTTTATCCATGCTGTAGCGTTCGGGTTCAAACTCCATGCCGGTGAATTCATAAACCCGGGCAGGTCCCGGCCCAAGAAAAGCGGCTTTTTCTTCTTCCTTGATCAGGTCGAGGCTGCCCAGCAGGCGGAACAGGTAATCTCCCAATAATGCTCCCCAATGCTGGCGGATGTATTCCAGCTGGGCAGAGAGAGATCCGGGAGCATTGACCGCCGGGGCTCGCAGCATATCGATCAGGTTTTGGTTATCGGGACCGAAGCGAGGTTGGGAATCAAAAAAGGCATGTATGGAGGGGATAATCTTTTCATAAAGTGTGTCCTTGGAAAGCCGGGTATCATCGAAAAGCTCTCGATAAGCCGAGAAAGCCGGGTTGACATTGGCAAGCCACAGGAGCAGGAGCTCTTCGAGGGCAATTTGGCGATTTGGCACACCGCCGGTAGAAGCGTTCAAATAATCCTCGGGGGTCATCGATTTTCGATATACGGCCAACGGCGGGAATTCCTGGATGAACTGCAGCAGGGCAAAGTCTATTTCGTCCCTGCCGAGCGTGCTTTCCACCCAATCCAACGCTTGCTGCATCACCTGGGAAGATATCTGACGCCGGTACATCCCCACAACATAGTGGAGGATTTCATCGATCAAACCCATAGCATTGATCTGACCTGCTCGCACCACATTCTCAGGGAAATGAACCAGGTCGCGCTTCTGGTTCATCTTCGTAGCAAAGAGGCGGGCGGCATGAAAATTAGCGAAGATCACATTGCCGGCCAGTCCGAAGATCAGTTGGTCGAATTGGTAACGATCACGCGCGGCGCGTGAGATGTGGAATTCAAAGGTAGGGATTTGCGAGGTTGACATACGCCTCCATCTAGAAATCAATCTGTGTTTCTCTCAAGCATATATGATGTGCAACACCATATATAGGGGAATGTTTTGAATGCGATTTCACCTTCCCACTAATTTATCCGGTTGATTGAATTATGCCACCCAATGCCGGGATAAACAAGCTCTCACTGGTGAAGTTTATTGACCAGGCCTAGTTAATACGATATAAATAACAATATAACCAAAAAACCCGAGGGAAGGAACAACTAATGGCTTTCACCACGATCATATCTGTCGCTGACCTGGCAGATCACCTCGATGATCCAAACTGGGTCGTCGTCGATTGCCGCTTTAGGCTCACTGAACCGGAAGAAGGTCAACAAGCATACCTGAAATCGCATATCCCTGGGGCAGTGTACGCCCACCTTGATAAGGATCTCTCAGGACCGGTAATTAAAGGAGTTACCGGCAGGCATCCCTTACCCGGCGTCGAAAAAATCAGCGCAGTGTTTTCACAATATGGGATCGATGAAAATTCGCAGGTTGTGGCGTATGACGATTTGGGAGGTGCCCTAGCTGCTGTGCGAGCGTGGTGGCTGCTGCGCTGGCTGGGTCACGAATCGGTGGCGGTGCTCGATGGCGGCTGGCAAGCCTGGCTGAAGGCAGAATTAGATGTGCGGGATGGGACCGAGAGGCACGAGCCAAGTAAATTCGTTGCTCACCCCAGGCATGAGATGATCGCTACAGCCGAGGACGTCGAGATGATGCGCGGTGACCCGCATTACCGGGTGTTAGATGCGCGTGCAGAAGACCGCTTCAGAGGCGAGAATGAAACCATCGATCCGATCCCAGGGCATATCCCAGGGGCTGTTTCAGCGCCTTACGCCAATAATTTAAAGCCTGATGGTACTTTTCAAAGTGCCGAGAGCCTGAGAGACATTTACCAACAGATCTTGGGAGATGTGGCAACCCAGCATGTGGCCTGTTATTGCGGCTCTGGCGTCACCTCAGTCCACGATATCCTGTCCATGATAATTGCGGGTCTGGGTGAAGCCCACCTGTATGCCGGCTCGTACAGCGAGTGGATCACTGACCCAAAGCGCCCGGTTGAATAAATCGCTCCCCAGTTTTTGACTCGTGGGGAGCGATTGCTAGATACAAGGCGAGCTGGTGATCTCATGGATTTTGGTAGCGCGATTCGTCTAAATCTTTTTTCAGTCTATCCTCTTCAGATTCTCCAGCCACAGCTGAGCCGGATTGAGCCTGGGAAAGCTCTGCCTGTTCGGCCTTTTGCAATTCTTCCGGGGAAGCACGATGCACCAATGACCACTTACCACAGAACGGGCAGCGATCAATCTTGCTAAATCCGACATTGATCCACCAGAGGCGCAGGGGGAATGGTCTCGCGCACTTGGGGCAGATTGCCCCGCCGCCCACCCCGTAATTGCGAGGCGCGCCGAGGGGGAGATTTATTAATTTACCCTTGCCGGTGACCAGGGGAATGGCAACAAAAACACCTAATATGATTACGATGAGTCCAAATATTGGCAGCACGATTTTTAATATGAACTGCGTGCTTGCGCTAGCGGGTACGAATTGCACCTGGATGGTATTGGAGGTCAATTCTGCCTCACTGGTAGTATAGCCAATGGCGGTGAGTGTATGTGCACCTAATGAATATGATCCGGTATTAAACTGCAGGCTGAAAGGTGGAGTGTTAACTTGGCCTATTGGAGTGGCATCGATGTAAAAAGTCACGCGGCTTAAATTGTCGGGAGGATTTTTAATACTGATCCCTGAGTTTCTCAAATTAGTGTCCCAGAATTAGCTTATTATGCAGTTTTTTTACCTTTTCAGAGGACATCAAGTCCTGATATTCACAACCTCACATAGTGTCCCGAAAATTTAGTTTTTACTCGATAAATATCTCAAAAATGGCAAAAGTGAGAAAGTCAGGAGTGTTAACTTGGCCTATTGGAGTGGCATCGATGTAAAAAGTCACGCGGCTTAAATTGTCGGGAGGATTTTTAATACTGATCGTAAAGTTACCCTGGATGTCACTGCCGAAGGAGTATCCGAAATTTCGCCTCAAGCTGAGCTGGAGTTGAGAGGTGGATTGAGCATAGACGAAAGTTGTTGAAAGTGCAGACAGCAGCAAGACAAGAAATACCACTGAATAGAGCTTTTTCATACAATCAAATCCTTGTGTTCTTTTTACCAGAAGATGCTCACTATTACTTCCAACGGGTGAGGATCGCCTCACGCTGGAACAGGCGCACCGCCAAGTAGATCATTAATATATCCAGCAGGATCAGCACCGCGCAGATGATCAATATCAACATGCTGTTGAGCACAAATAAGCCGGCAATTTGCCCAAAGAATAGCAGCAGCAACGGGATGATCACTACCGCTGATACCTGCTCTGCCACACGCGGGTCATTCACCCGGGAAGAGACCATGATGCAGAAATTTACCGAAAGTACTGCCATCAATGGCCCAGCAACAAATATAGCGAGGAGCCACATGAGACTGAGCAAGGCGCCAGCCAATGCCCCTCCACCGGTGATGATCACCGTACCCACGGCAAAAATCGCAAAACCTACCCAGGTGGCCAGGACGGCCGGGATGACCGAAGCCAGGTTCTTTCCGGCAAGCAGCTCACCCGTGGTGATGGGAGTGGCCAATAAAGGTTCGAGGCTGTGGGTGGTTTTTTCGCCCACGATAGAATAAGCCGCAATGTTGACCGGGACGAACAGCGGGATGAGCATGAACATGATCATGAATGTGCTGACGAGATAATATTGCATGCACTGGCCGGGTGTCATGCTGGCGCTGCATACCTGGGCAAATTGGGCAGGCAAATCTGAACTGACACTGCTGGCCGTGACGCTGCCCATAGAACCCAGGATGATCAGGGGGAGGACGCTCAGAAACAGTGGCAGGAAGATCACGGTGAACAGGACCATGCGTTTCTTGAATATTTCTGCCCATTCTTTGCGGATAATGGTTCTTATTTTCTTCATAGCAATATATCCAATCCAGGTCGATAATGATGATCAGGCATCTTTGACCAGCTGCAGGTAGACGTCTTCCAGCGAATGGCGCAGTTCACCCACAAACTGTATATCGGCGCCACTACCAACCAGTAAACGGACGATCTCGGGGTTATGGGTTTCGGGGTCATCCAGGCTGACAAGGAGCTTATGATCGATGACCCTGGCTTCATGTACAAAAGGCAGCGCCTTAACCGTTGCCGCCATGGTCTCGGTGCCATTGGCGAGGTGAAAAACCACCCGGCGGCCGAATAACTGTGAGCGAAGGTTGGCAGGTGAATCCACCACCAGCAAGTGAGTCTTGAACACGCCAATGCGGTCGCAAAGGCGGTCGGCCTCGTCGAGGTTGTGGGTGCACAGAAAGATGGTACGACCCTGCTTGCGCAGCTCGGAGATAAAATCATGTACCAAGTGGGAAGCTTCAGGATCGAGAGAGGCGGTGGGCTCATCCAGGAACAGGATGCGGGGCTCGTGTAAGAGAGCGCGGGCAATGGCAAGCTTTTGCTTCATCCCTTTCGAGAATGTGCCAGCCTCATCATGGCGGCGCTCCCACAAGCCCAGCATACGCAGGTATTTCTCCACCTGACCTTTGGGATCTTTAACCTCATAAAGGTCAGCATACACCTCCAGGTTGAATTCCGCGCTCAGGTTATCGTACATGCCAGGCGTCTCGGTGAGGATGCCGACAGTCTTGCGGATTTCGGTATCCTTCTTTCCAATGGGATAGCCATTCACAATAGCAGTGCCGGAGGTGGGGGCAATCAGGCTTGTGAGCATGCGCACGGTTGTAGTTTTGCCCGCCCCGTTTGGGCCCAGAAAGCCGAATACTTCGCCCTCACTTACATCCAGGCTCAGATTATCAACTGCCAGGGTATCACCAAATTTTTTCGTTAGATTCTCAGTTTTAATCATTGGTAAACCAGTTCTACAAATATCGAATATATGACGTCTGAATAATGCATGGATTTTACCTCATTGGTAACGTGTTTTCTCCAGATTTTCTATGGTTTCTTCCACAGGTTTGAGAGTGAATGGGAGCACGCCAACGGTCGGTTGCGGTGGTGCAGTATCAGCAGCCTGCGGTTCTGGCTGGCGCAGGGCGAAAATGATGATCACGTCCAGGATCGCCAGACCACCCAATACTGCCTCAGCGATGTACACATTCCACTGGTTGGCGATAAACACCGCAGATCCATCCATGAATGTATGTAGCAATACCGCCAATCCAAGCCAGCCAAACTGCTGCCTGCCCGGGCGCCTGGTGAACACCTGTAAAACCAGTACCGAGGCCATGATGTGGAATGGTATGGTAAAAACCCGCTCTAAAAATGGGATGAAGGTGCTAAACCACGGAGTGCTCCAATATTGCTGCACCTGCTGTTGAACGACGGCGAGCTGGTCGGGAGCAAGATTCAGCATGCTCAAGTTTGCATGGCG
>CAYLPS010000034.1:0-29960 GCA_964385625.1 uncultured Anaerolineaceae bacterium
AAAACCGTTGTGGGGCTAGTCTCCACCGTGGGTTCGAATCCCACCCTCTCCGCAGGTTATAAGATTCCCCCAAGGCAGCTTAGGCTGCACTTACTGCCGTACTTAATCATCCTGGTGGTAGGACTGTCAATGTGAAAGGGATCTGCGACCGAGATCGCTCAGTGACAGCTGGGCGATTTCAACCTTCAAGGAAATTTCCTTCATCGTTTTATCAAAATTATCTGTCGTTTTTCCCCTGATTTTGCTTCAGCCGAAGGAGGCTGGCATTGGAACGCTCTTCGAGCGTCTTTGCGCCCTGCTGGATGGCGACCTGGCGGGCAATATTGAAACATTGTTCAGCCTGACTGATAACAGCCTCGCTCAGGTTGGATTGTAACAATAAATCGCCCTTGAGACGGTAGGCTTCGGCCTCGAACCAGCGCTCGCCGGTCCGCACTCCCACGGTGATCGCTTCCTCCAATGACGCCAAGCCGCGCTCAATGTGCCCGGCATGCGCGCAGACCTGGGCGAACAGGATCAGAAAAGTGCTGCGATTAAGTACTGTACCCAGGTTCAGGTACTCCTGCATTGCCTGATACATGCGCTCGAGATGAGCCAAGACAGAATCGCCAGACAGTGCATCAGCCCAGGCAAGCAAAAAGCGTGCCCCCAGCTCATAATTACGTAACTCGTGCTGGTGGGTGATGTGCAGTAGCTTCTCCGCGTGGCGACGGGCAACTTCGACTTGACCGGAGAACGCATATTGCCAGCTGGCTCTGCCCAAAGCATAACTGGATGTCATGGGGACATCGACTTTTTCTGCCAGTTCTAGAGCTTCTTGGCAGGCATGCCCTGCTTGCTCTTCATCTCCCATCAACCACGCGCAATTTCCCAGGTATGCCAGGGCAACCACAGAGGGTGACATGCCATAGCGATATGCCAGGGAACGTTGTTGAGCGACATCGCGCGGCTGGCTGGCGCGAGTGAGGATCTGGTGAGCTTCGATTAGCCTGCCTTGATACAGTGGGCTGACTTGAAGGTTTGCCAGGCAAAGCAGGTTGGGGTCACCAATTTTCTGTGCCAGGCTGTAGAAACGTTCGACCAGCCTGTCCACTGCTGTATGTTCGGATCGCCCCAGATGGTACACAGCGAGCAACCACAATGCGGGGACCAGCCGGACATCATCAGCCAGTTTGTGGCAAAGCGCTTCTGCAAGCTGGTAATTTTGTTCAAGGTCGGGTGCTGCCCATCCACGGATGGCAGTGATCGCTGGCCCCAGGCTGAGATGCAGGTCCAGCGCTTGCCAGTCATGATGCTCGGACTTGGGCAAAGACTGGAGGTGGCGGAGGGCTTGCTGGAAATGGTCAATGGCAGCGCGGTTGGCACTTAATTGGAAGGAGTATTTACCCGCCATGGTGTAATACTGGATCGTTTTCTCGATCAGCCTGGCAGACTCAAAATGACGTGCCAATACATGGGCAACCTCGGTTAATTTTTCTTTATCCTGGATATAGTGCTGCTCAAGTACAGCCCCTACCTTGCCATGTAACTGCAGCTTTTCCACCATATCCAGACGGTTATACAGATAGATCTGAAACAGCGAGTGGCGGAAGCGATAGATGGACAGGTTTTGTTCGCCTACCCGCTGTAGGCTTTGGGCAGTAACCAGGCGGTGTTGTTTGCTGATTTCCCTGCTTAACAGGTCACATACCCGCTGGGCATCTTTCTCCAATACACCTGCGATCACCTCCGCGGTGAATCCCTCGCCTTCCACGCAGGCAATATTTAAAAGCTCCTGGCATTCCTCGGAAAGGTGAGCGATGCGCCGGGCGATCACCGCCTCCACCCGGTTTGGCAGCTCCTCCCAATTCAGGTGTTGCGTCGTTATCCATTTCCCCTGGTTATTCTTGAGAATTTCACCGCGCAATTGCATGCCCCGCAAGAGCTCGATTGTAAACAGGGGATTGCCGGAAGTTCGGTGATAAAGTGAGTCTTGAAAGTGCTGGTCTAGCTCGTTAGGCTCGCTCTGGATCAGCTCTTTCACAAACTGAGCACCCTCACTTTGCATGAGGTCTATCTGGATATCGCCGTAAACCGCACTCAGCTCCTGGACGACGCTCTGCAAGGGGTGGGCACCATTACCCCGCCTGGAGATCACTTCTTCAGATCGATAGGCTCCCAGGATTAGGATCGTGCTGCCGGCAATCTGGCGCGCCAGGTGAAAGAGTAGGCTCACTGACCCAGGATCGATCCACTGTAAATCATCGAGTACCAAGATCAATGGATGGTGCTGTGCCAGGTGACAGAAAAATTGCGTTACCTGGTCAAATAAAGCTGCTTGTGATAACTGTGTGCGGAAGGGGGGATCAGAAGCGCCTCTGACAATTACCTGTAAACGTCTAAGGATATTGGTATGAACGCTGGTATTCAGGCGCGCCAGGGATAGTAAATCCATGCTGGAGAGGAAGCGGTTGAATAGATTTGGCCCATGTTCGATCAGGGCATCCAGTGTGTGGGGCAGGAACTTCCACAGCCGCCGCGCATGTTCCGTCGTGATGACGCCAGAGGATACCAATATTTCCACCTCGCCGGCAAGCATGCGCAGGACGTTCAGAAAAGGATAATAGGGATCTCCCTGGCCGGTAAATGCGCTACACTGCCCCCAAGCAACCAGAAGTTCGGGATTCGCGCGCATGGCACGGCGTGAGAACTCTGCTAACAAAGCTGTCTTTCCGCTGCCCGGTTCACCGGTCACAAAATAAACCCTGCCATGCCCGCAGTTGGCTTTCTCCAAGGCTGTTTCGAGCAGCCCAAGCTCCCGCTGGCGTGCAAAGAAGAGGGGGAATTCTTCTTTAGGATCACGACTTTCCACCAGGAATTCAGGGATATGCCTTCGCGGAAGCCTCTCATTCCCTGTCCATGTAAGTGGCTGAGAGGTACTGCCAAGAGATATCCCAGGTTTGCCATCTCGCAGCTGTTCGTAAAGCCGGACTGTTTCTGACTCAGGCTGGATGCCCAGGTCACGAGCGAGGCGCGAGCAGCATTCGTCGTACAATGCCAGTGCGGCAGAGCGCCGGTTCAAGGCAGATAGGAGCTGCATCTGGAAACGATAGGCAGTCTCATCCCAGGGTTCCAATTCAAGATAACGCCGAGTGTGCTCAAACGCGGCATCCAATTCACCCCACTGCTCGTGCTCCAGAGCCAGCCGTCTCAGAATCTGCAGCAGGCGTTGGCGAGCCTGTTCGCGGGTTGCCAGAATCCACTCTTCCAAAGGCGCACTGTCAACCGTGAAACCTTCCAGAAATTCCCCACGATAGAGAGACAGAGCAGCTTCTAACAGGTGGATGCGAGTTTCGCCTGCTGGTATCTCTTTTATAGTGTCAGTTTGTGATAGGAGGTCCAGAAATGCCCAAAGGTCGAGCTTGCTATCGCTGTCGCGGTTGAATTGGAGGGTAGTTTCTGTAAGGAGGAAAAATGATGGCTCTGAACCTTTGTCTCCAAGAACATGGCGCAGGTTGGAGAGCGCATTACGCAAGTTGCTCTGAGCGGATATCTCGGGCAGGTCGGGCCACAGCAAGCCGGCTAATGTGGTGCGTGACCAGGGACGGTGCCCTTCTACCATCAAATAAGCCAGAAGAGCACGGACTTTATTAGACCGGAATCCGCTCAGGTAGTGACCTTCCAACTCAGCGGTAAAAGGGCCTAAGAGTCTGACCGAAAGGCGCGACAAGAAGCTCCCTCCTGTTGGTACAAACGATCTATTCCTTAAGGACATTATACAGGAATTATCGCTGATCTATGTGATGATACGGTTTATAGAGTGTAGGTCAGTGGTTGCTATTCGTCCCACAAAACTGGATCATCCCCTCCACGTTTTCTCCACGCACACGAAATGATGCCAGGGTATGCTAAGACAAGATAATCATGAATAAAGTCTTCATGGGTACATAAGGAGATGGGCCATTGATCACCGGCGAACAACTTTTAGAGATTTTTGCCACTTATAACCCGCAAGTATGGCCGATGCAAGTTGTGGCGTACCTGCTGGGCGTGGCGGCAATTTACCTTGCGGTCCATAAGACTGCCATTTCGGCGCATGGTATTCCCGCCATCCTGGCTTTTTTCTGGCTGTGGGTGGCGCTGCTGTTTTGGTTGCCCAGCGTGCTGCAAGGTTTTACACCCGGGTATTTCTTTGTAGCGATTTTCGTAATCCAGGGTTTGTTTTTTGTGATTAATGCCATCAGACCGCGGCTGCATTTTGGAGCCCAACCAAGTTTGAAGACCTGGATCGGGCTGGGAATTATGCTCTATGCCCTGGTTGGCTATCCCCTGGTTGGTGCGCTGGTAGGACACACCTACCCGCGCATGCCACCATTTGGTTTGACCCCCTGCCCGGTGGTGACATTCACCTGGGGATTACTGTTGTTAACTGAACGAAGAGTGCCTAAAGGTCTATTGATCTTACCGTTCCTTTACACCCTTACTGGCTTTGTGTGGGTGTCCATCGGCATGTGGGAGGATATCGGCATGATCCTGAGCGGAGTGGTAGGGACAGGATTGATCTTGCACCGTGATGCCAAGATGCTGGCTGAACATCAGGTTAAGTCGAATCCTGCTTCTTCAAATGGCGGATGGAGCCTGGATTTGCCTATTAAGAAATGAAGTGAAAGGAGGTCTGGCTGGAAAGATAGGGACAACTACAGTTCATAAGAATGAATAGTCGCGGAAAATTTTCGTAATCTAGGAGGTTGATGATGAAAACAAGCGTGTTTCGTTTATCCATGACACTGGCTCTGGTTGCCTTATTCGCAATAGGGATGGTGCCTGTGGGAGTCAGCCCGGCTATGGCTCGAACGGTTACGGTTGATGTAGAGGCGTATAATGTTGTATGCGAGGTTTTAGACCCTGGAACGTTCTGGGTCTCAGAAGATGGGGTCCAGCATCTCAGGGATCGTGTCCTCAGAAGCGTGGTGATCTCAGAGAATGAGTACCATAACGGGACGGGAAAGATTTATGCCAACTTCAACATGGATCCTGCTGCAGGCGTCATGACATATTTTGGCAATCTTGATATCTATCCGGCTGCCTATCCCGAGAATTACTGG
Source organism: uncultured Anaerolineaceae bacterium (assembly GCA_964385625.1). Classification (GTDB taxonomy): domain Bacteria; phylum Chloroflexota; class Anaerolineae; order Anaerolineales; family UBA4823; genus FEB-25. The sequence goes on from CAYLPS010000034.1 coordinate 5,085, forward strand.
GCTGGAAGTTTTAACATGCAGATTGTTCCGAGTGGAGCGGAGGGCATCGCACGGCTGAAGGGCTATGGCAGCGACCTATCGGGATGGAAGATCAGATCGAATCTAACTCCACTCACCCCCGCTGAATTAGCTGAGTTCGCTTACGCTTGTGATGGAAACGTTCCTATCTCGGGCGTTCACTCCGTTGCCACCATTCTGATGCCAGACGGTGAATGAACTTTAGATCTATGTTCACGGGGGTTGATTATTGGGATTTGGGCTGGTTATTCCAGCCCAAATCCTCGAGTTAAGCCTGGATCTTACTGATGAGATTTTATTCGGAGCGAATGATGAAGCTCAATACCTTCAATTCAGCGAGAAGATCTGTGTATTGGGCTGTGTAGAACGACAGATACCTTCCTGCTGGCATTAGGTTGTAGCTATTACCTGGTGAGACCGGCGGGTGGGGATATCTATGCTCTTTGAATAAAGACCTCGGTCTGTAATATTTGCAGTGCCTAGAAATTCAATCAGATTCATTAATTCCCCTTGGGTCGCTGTTCATTGCTGGTGGAGCGGATTCATAGTATATAAAACCGATTCTCCTAAAGTATCACAGATACCAGATGGGGTTGGATCGACATCATCGGTATTGTACGCAGATCTAACAGTCACGTTATATGCAAATACTTTTCTATCCATATAATCATAAATGCAATGAGCAGCAGTTACCACTGTACTTTGTCCTAAAATCCAACCAGAACAATCAAAACCAGTGCTCTCGTCCCATTATCCATAGATTTTTTCAACGGTTGACCAAGGGAATACCTTTGTATCGAGAAAAGGTAAAATTACGCTTGAATTGTCTTGAGCAGGGCTTTCTACTATCGGTGGTGGGTATGGCTCATCAGCAAGCGCAATGTTATATGCCTTATTTTGGTTTACGAGATCAGAGATAGGAAGGATTATTAGTTAAGATGGCCCAATAGCTTCCACGTCATCTCGTGTTCCGGGGCACGGCGCACAAGCGGACAGCCAGCCGTTAAAGTACGCCAGCAGGGGGCAATCAGCCAGATGCTTTTGACGCAATTGTTGGTTCCACCGATGTCATCATTTCAGACTAATTCGTGCATGGGCCCTGATTAACCTAGCGCCTGATCATTGGTATAAAAATACTCCGCTGACCTGTATATTCGTCTGCCCCCAGGTCGGGAGAGCCAACCGGTCGAGTTTCACCGTCGATATCCACGTTGACCCCTGCATCGATTCCAGCGTCGATCGCATCAGAAGTTCTAGAAAGATGATACCCATCCGCCCCAAACGCTGCCATCCCATCGATGTGATTTATATCCGTGACAGTGCCGACGATGGGGTCGGTATTGCTCTCGAAAAGCGTGTTGTTGAGGGTAATGGAGCCAGTAGAGGCTTGCTGAACACCGATCATGTTATTGGCGACAATCGTATTGATCAAGGTTGCCGAGCCGCTAGGCACATATAACCCTACCTGGTTGCGCGCCAATGTAGTGTGAATCGCTTGCAGGTGACCACCGCTCTCCACATCCAGAGCTGGACCACCATTGTCGGTCAGCACAGTGTTCCACAAGGGGAAGGGAGTGGCGGCTTTAATAAGAATCCCCCAAAGTGAATCATGGATGCGGCATTGATTTACCCTGGCGTTGGAGGTATCAATTTGCAAAGCCCAAGATCCCGCCTGTCCGGCATAGGCCAGCTCGCAGTAGCTCAACTTCAAGGTTGAAGCGGCATTGGCGAGAATCCCTTGCCAGCTACCCGGTTGAGGGGGATCGGCATAGGTGGTAAAAATAATGGGAGACGCCTCCGTCCCTTCGGCAACCAGGGTGGCTCCACCAGCCACCGAAATCCCTTCGATCATTTCTAGCTGTGTCCCGGGCGTAATCGTCATGGTCGTCGAGCTTCCCACAGTGAAACCGGGGTGTATGTAGATGGGAGCCCCATTCAGCGCTGCCGGGCTGCCATCCAAAGTGATGTCACGGTTGGTCAAAGCACCCACAATGACCAGCCCGTTGGTGGCGTTATCGTGCAGGCGGATATCCTGGTAGCTGGGATTCATCGAGATTTTATTCTGGAGGATGCCGACGCCGGTATAGTGATCGATCTCCATGTCGTTGAGCTGTGGCGTGATACCGAGGCCATCCAGGAACACACCGGTGTTCAAGCCATCGTGGATGCGACAGTGGCTGACTGTGGCGCTGGAGGTGTACACCGCCAGCGATCCTAAACCTAACCCTGACCTTCCAGCGTATACCAGCTCGCAGTAGCTCAACTTCAAGGTTGAAGCGGCATTGGCGAGAATCCCTTGCCAGCTACCCGGTTGAGGGGGATCGGCATAGGTGGTAAAAATAATGGGAGACGCCTCCGTCCCTTCGGCAACCAGGGTGGCTCCACCAGCCACCGAAATCCCTTCGATCATTTCTAGCTGTGTCCCGGGCGTAATCGTCATGGTCGTCGAGCTTCCCACAGTGAAACCGGGGTGTATGTAGATGGGAGCCCCATTCAGCGCTGCCGGGCTGCCATCCAAAGTGATGTCACGGTTGGTCAAAGCACCCACAATGACCAGCCCGTTGGTGGCGTTATCGTGCAGGCGGATATCCTGGTAGCTGGGATTCATCGAGATTTTATTCTGGAGGATGCCGACGCCGGTATAGTGATCGATCTCCATGTCGTTGAGCTGTGGCGTGATACCGAGGCCATCCAGGAACACACCGGTGTTCAAGCCATCGTGGATGTGGCCGTGGCTGACCGTGGCGCTGGAGGTGCGAATAGCTAGGGATCCATAGTCAGATCCCGCCTGTCCGGCATACGCCAGTTCGAAATAGCTGATCTGCATAGTTGAGCCCGAGTTGGCGTATATCCCTGGCCAACTCCCTGCTATGGGCGAATCAAGATTTGAGGTAAACAGGATTTGGTCTCCTTTATTTGCGGTGCCATCGGCGACAAGGCCTCCAACCACCTGCAAACTAGCACCCGGATCAAACTTTACGACCACCCCAGGCTCGATGGTAAGAGTGTTACCAAATGACACGGTGACGCCAGCATCAACCAGATGCGGATTGTCCACCTCGCACCAGGTTTGGCTCCCAATGTTCCCATGATGCGGCCCCGGGACGCAGTCGGATGGTTCAGCAGAAACCTCATTCACCCGGCTACCAGGCCAAATGGAAATCATCAGGGCAAATAGCAATGAAAAACCAAGCAAAGCGAATTTATTTTTCATTTGAGTTTTTCCTTCCGTCTCAAGCGGATAATTCTTGATGAGGTTTTAACCTTGATAATCCATGTTTCCCAAAACAGCGATGCAAAATCAATCATCACGTCTTGCTATGACATCATTTTCGTTTGAGATTGTGCCTGACTGCTGGTACCCGGCTCTCAACAATGCCAGTAGCTGCTTTGTGTTGGCAAATGGCTGTCTTTCCCCATTTTTAACGTTTTGAAGCATTCCCCGCAGTACGATCCTTTTACCCTCTTTGACCCATAACGAAAGAATAAAGATCTCCTTGTTTCGCATATTTCAATTATTACACCGGTTGACTTACAAAAAACTTACTTTAAGAGTAGCTGGTAGTAAGTACGCAATTCCAGCGAAGGTAAAATCCCAAGATCCTCCTGAAGCGCTGCAGCCAATTTGAGATAGATCCGAATGGCCTCCGGTCGGGCATTCATATGCTCGCAGGCTTGCATTGACAGCAGCGCTGCCTGCTCATGCCAGGGATCTTCTGTCAGAATGCGCTTGCAATTTTCCAGCGCGGCTTTATAACATCCAACGGAAAGGTATCCTTCGGCTGTTTCTAACAGCGCCTGTTTATACAGATCGATGAGATGCTCCCGCCTCCAGATGGCCCAGCTATGGTAGCGGTCATTGGCAAACGGCTCGCCCACATAAAGAGCTAGGGCTGCCTCCCATTCTTCCTTCCGGATATAATCCTCGAATGTTTCAAAATCGACATCGGAGCCTGGAGGCAGATTTAGCGTCACGCGTCCTTCCTCAACCAAAAGGTAGCGCGAGGGAAATTTTTTGGGCAGGTCCGGCTCCAAAATCTGGCGTAGTACAGAAGTGGATTGGTGGAAAAGGACGATCGCAGAATTCGCCTGCCTGTCAGGCCATAATGCCTCGCAAATCTGTTCCCGGTGTAGCGAGTAGCCCGGACTTGTGAGCAACAACCGCAGTAGCTCCCCGGCACGCCGTCGTTTCCATACATCACTTGGGATCACTCGTTTTCCTTGATAGACCTTAAAAGTACCAAAAGTGATAATGCGTAAAGGTGTAGGTGGCACAGCTTTGAAGCGCTCCAGGAGCATGGCTGAAACGTGGGCTATTTCTAGGTCAGGATCGTTCAGGTGAGCTGCGATCAATGGAAATGCCAGATCACGCTCCTGGTCAATGAAAAAGGCATATCCACCATTGATAAGTGCCTTAACTGCCTGACGCCAGGCTAACGGAGCGGCTTGATTTCGCACGTTTTCCAATAAAGCCGCCAGCAGAAATCGCGCCCGTGCCAGGTCGAAAGCAGCCTGCAATTTTTCAAAAATTCTGATCGACTCAAGCAGGTCTACTTCGGCTGATGCAATATCATCACAAAGCCACAGAGCTCTGGCGCGTTCAACTAATGATTTTCCCTCTTCGTGTTCGTATCCTACTCTCCTGGCAAATGTGAGCGCGTCGGTAGCCCAATCACGAGCCGCGCAATGATTACCAGATATCCGCTGATAACGGCTCATCCCCAACCTTTGGTTGATATTCAACCAGGGTTCTCCGGTCAAGTCACTGATTTTCTGAGCCTCAGCATACAACTCCTGAGCTCTCGTTAAATCCCTATCTTTCAGAGCTAGCTCCGCTTTCAGGCAAAAGCAATAACCCTGGGCAAAGGATTGAGTTACCGCGATCTCAGATAGCTCGTCCAGGACCATTCCAGCGCGCTGGTTTTGGCCTGTCGCCAGGCAAATCATAGAGATGGACATGAGGGGAAAGATAAGATCTCCCTGTAAGCCATGCTCTCTAATTAAAGCCTCCGTCTCTTCTTCAAACGCTAAAGCGAGGTCGAACTGTCCACGCGGGAAGTAGACATTATTCGCCAGGCCATGCATGGCAGCGATGCGTCCGCGCACATACCCACTCTCGCGCGCCAGACTGCTGGCCTGACGATAGTACTCCTCGGCTTCTGCAAAGGAATTGGTTTCTGTGGCGCAATTGCCTAATACCTGGAAAATATCTGTCCGCACCTTAGTACTTTCGGGAGTGCGGTCTTCTTCGATCAGGGAAAGTGCTTCTGAAGCGAGTGCTCTGACCTGGGGATATTGGCCCAGACGAAACCGGACATGCGCCAGACCAACCAAGGCTTTGGCTGTGGTGGCAGAGTCAATCGTCCGCGCGATATCCAGCGCTCGTGCGGCAACCGTGAGCGCTTGCGCGGGCTCTCCCTGGTCAATTAGCACATGACTCTCCTCCAGCAAACGATTGATTGCGAGCGTGTCTTCCATTTTCTAGAGTATATAATAAAAATATTCATGATCCAATACATTCCGAATGTTTTTTCCCGCCACAATGTCGTTTTACCGGTCGGGCTGAGATGCCAATCAGTGCTAAAAAAGAAACCTCCTAAGTTTCTGCATCCGTTTACCTACTGCGGAGAGAGCACCCATACCCTCACTTTGCTGGGGTCCAGGCTCCTCTCCGCACGATGAGGGTGAAGGTTTCAACCTGTACCCACAGGGGGTATGATCCCGTAAGGGGACAGGGGTCCCACTGCAACTTTCAATGATCAATTTGGCTTATTTACGACCACGTAGATGAGGTGAGGGTGATAGAATCGGGTTAAAGGTCACGCAGAAAGGTATTGGGTTGAATTTAAGATGAAAGTGAGTTGACTGCGATTCCGCTGCGCTTTACGCGATCGGTTTATACTTGCAGCTAAGCCGCGCACTGGATAGTCATCACTGAATTGCTCTCTCGAGGGCTTTTATCCCTTTGGCAGGTCGACTTCTTTTGGAGGTGCACCATGGAGTTAATGCCTGTACTTGAAATTGGGTGGCTCAATGGGTGGATTCTTCTGGCTTTCGAGTTGTTGATTCAAGGGAGCTTGCTGTTGATCTTTCAGAAAGATGTGGTGTCTCGGCTATTTGACAGATCTGGCTGGAGTGTGAAACAGAGGGTTTTCCTGATCGGTGGCAAAGTATTTTCACTAGCCTGCCTGCTCTTGATCATCTTGACACCCCTGAAGATCAGCTCGAGTATATTCATCGTTGGGTTGATCCTGTATGCCATCGGCTTGTCTGGCCTGACAGTGGCCATGTTGAACTTCAAAGATACTCCGTTAAATGAGCCGGTCACGAGGGGAATTTACAGGATATCACGCCATCCCCAAATCGTGGCGTTGTTTGTCATATTCTCAGGGATATGTTTAGCGATAGGCTCGTGGGTGGCTCTTTTTGTGCTCGTGTTGTCCAGGTTGTTACAGCATTTTGGAATCCTGGCAGAGGAAGAGGCCTGCTTGACGCGATACGGTGAGTCTTATCGCGCTTTCATGGACCGGGTACCACGCTATTTCTTAGTTTTTTGATTAGTCAATACGTCGTGAGAGGTTGTGGTGTTGGAGGGAAGATATTCTATCTTCAGGAATGGTTAAAAGTGAATCGACAGAAGCTGAGCTGAGAGATGAGTAATCAACAGAAGACGATTACGGCTCGTGTTATTGTCCAAATGTTATTTTTTGTTGTATTCATACCATTCCTGCCATTGTTGATCTGCCTGCGTTGGGACTGGTGGGAGGCCTGGGTCTATGCCATACTTTCCATATTGAGCTTTGCCATCAGCCGGGTGCTGGCGGCGCGGCGTCATCCAGACATTATCGCTGAACGCGCCCGCTACATGCAGCATGAAGATGCCAAACCGTGGGATAAACACCTGGTGCCTTTATTTGGGCTTGGCAGCATTTTAATCATGGTGGTGACCGGGCTGGACGCGTTATTTGGATGGTCGCTGACATTCAGCTTGCCGCTGAAAATCCTTTCGTTGTTCGCAGTCCTGGCTGGATATGCCTTGGGTTCATCTGCGTTGATCGAAAACCGATTCTTCTCTAGCATGGTACGTCTCCAAACCGATCGCGGCCACCGGGTTGTTTCGAGCGGTCCTTACCGCTGGATACGGCATCCCGGTTATGCAGGAGCGATATTGACCTATCTGGCAACACCTGCCTTTCTAGATTCAGCCTGGGCATTCCTGCCAGTATTATTTATCATAATTATTTTGGTGATCCGCACCGCTTTGGAAGATAGATTCTTGCAGGATGAACTAGGGGGCTACCATGATTATATAAAGCGAGTTCGCTATCGTTTGCTACCGGGAGTGTGGTGATTGTCGTAGGTATGAATAGAACGCTTATGCGACAAAATGATGATCAGATTGACGATTTAATTTACACCGAAAGCATTTCTTCGAACAAAACAGAGGCGCTCTTCTTGGCGCTCCTGGTGCTTTTCTTCTTGTTGCTCATCTGGCGCGTAAATACTGGTAGTTTGGATATTCTCTCAATTGTATTTACTTGCTTTTTCATCTTCTTCCTTTTCTACTCGGTGAACTACAGGACATTGGTTATTCAGCTTACCTTGAAGTACCTCAAACTTAGATTTGGCATCTTTACCTGGGTAGTACCCCTGGATAACATCGAAAGCTGCGGTATCGATGAGATCCCTATGTTGATGAAGGTGGGAGGAGCAGGGATACACTTCATGTTAATTCGTAGTCGATACCGTGCCTCTTTCAACTTCCTGGAGTATTCAAGGGTTGTAGTAGCATTCAGGAAAAAAGCCGGCCCTATTCGTGATATTTCCTTTTCAACGCCTCAACCTGATGAGATTCTACGGCACATTGAGGGCGCGATGTGTGCAAACAGGGCTGTCCAACAGTCGCGTAGTCCAATCCCTGATTCATAGCCACGATCGTTTGATCCAAGTTAGATGTCGTCGTAAACTCAATCTAGTCCAACAAACTTTTTTTCAATCTCTTTTCTGAACGGACAAAACTCTAAGCTGACCCTTAATTTAAGGGCAGATTAATCATATTATCTGAGGTCCTAAAATATCACCACTCTACTTGCTCTGGTCGGCGTGCTTCCACCAGTAATCGGTGGCAATCCATCCCACCAGGCCGGTGAGGAGTACGATCGCGAAGCTCTCCGGCGGCAGGGGGGTATTTCCCTCAGCATAGAGCATTGGAATAGCCCATGGGTAATACTCACCGCGGCCAATGACGATTACCAGGTTGGCAAATAGGAGAGCTACCATCGCAAGGGCGATGGGTAGCAGGTAACCGCGCCCCACGCTGGCGAAGAGCGCGAAGGGAGTCACCACCAAGATCACCATCAACCCGGCGACCGCTGTAATTGCTGCACCGTGGAGAACGGCGCCAATCGATCCGCCGGGAAGTCTCAGCAGTACCCCCGTCAGCATCCCGGCAGCGAATATCGCCAGGGTCAGCAGTGCCGACCAGACCGCCATGACGAAGAACTTTGCCAGCAAGATTAAAGAGCGCTGCACCGGCACTGCCAGCATGTCTTTTAGAGTGCCATCGCTAAATTCGCGACCAAACAACCAGCTAATCACGAAGATGCCGAGGAAGAACCCACCCGCCCCAATCACCTGCCCGAAGAGAGCGGCGTAAGACGGCCAATCGATCGCAGCAAAGGCCACCAGGTTTGCCTTGGCGCCAACCAGGCCAAGCTTTCGCGAGATTTCCGGGTTCTTCGAAACCCAGATCAAGAAACCAACCCCGAAAGGCGCCAGCATCGAGGCAATCAAAGTCCACAAGACCATCCGGGAACGAATGGACTTGATCTGCTCGATCCACAACAGGCTCCATAAATTATCCATTGGAGCGCCCTCCGTTCGTCTTAACCATACCCACCAGCCGGAGGAAATACTGCTCCAGTTCCTCTTCTTCCACCGCCAGGTAAGTCGGCGGGACCCCGGCTTGCACCAGCAGGCGGTTAACCTCATCAGGCTGCTCGATGGAAGATGCACTCGTCATTTCGATGGCACCATCGGGAAGCACCTGGGCCGGCTGCCCAGCGCTCACTAGAGCCTGGCGTGCGGTATCGATATCACGCACCCGCAGTAAAAGACGCCGCTTGCGGTTACGCTCCAACTCATCCACGTTCAATTCTTGAAGAAGCCTGCCTTCATGAATGATCCCAATACGTTGTGCCAGGCGCGAGACCTCTGCCAGGATGTGGCTAGACATGAAAACCGTCACACCTTGCTGGCGGGTCAACTCAAGCAACAGATCGCGAATCTCCACGATACCCGCCGGATCAAGTCCGTTGGCAGGCTCGTCTAGGAACAACAATTTGGGATGGTGAAGGAGCGCCTTCGCCAAGCCCAGCCTCTGGGCGTTACCCTGAGAAAGATCCCCGGCCTTTCGATGGGCATCGACTGTCAATCTGAGCTGCTCAATGGTTTTCCCGACCGACTCTTTGGGTATACCCGGATGCAGCCGCCGAGCTACTTCCAGGTTCTCCGTCACGGTAAGCTCCGGGTATGCGTGAGGTACTTCTACCATGTATCCCACCTGGGCCCAGGGCTGAGAGGCGCCTAGGCGCACGGGGGTGTGTAACACACGGGCAGAGCCGGTGGTGGGTTTAATCATTCCGAGCAGCAGGCGGATGGTGGTTGTTTTCCCAGCACCGTTCAAGCCGAGAAAGGCATAGATCTCTCCCTCCCCCACCATCAATGACAGGTGCTCAACGGCTTTGACATCCCCGTATTGCTTTCCAATATCATCGGTCTCAATAATCCAGTTCACTTTACCTCTTCCTGGCTTTGAAGCTGGAGCTCCACTTCGCCTAAGCAGAAAGCCGCCACTAATTCAAGGTGTAAATCGAGGCTGCCTTTAAAGATATTCTGATCCAAATCGTCCTTATGCAAAATGGGGAGAACGAGTGAATACAGCAAGCCAGCGATTTGCTCGGATTGCGCCCGGATGGGTATGCCCGCCTTACGGCAATGAGCGATCAATTCTTCGAAGAACATGCGGTCGCTGTCGATGTGCTCCTGAAGTTTTCCTGCGGGCAACCTGCGAAAGAGCATGTCATAATCACTTCCAGTGAAAAACCGCAGAACGGGGATCGCTTCAAAAAGGGAAAAAGCCGTCTTCAGAATAACAAACAGTCGAGCCCGGGGAGATGGCCCTGGCAGGTCGATCAGCGCCAATAGTTCCTGGCGTACGTGGGTTTCAGCTTGCTCGATTACATCCATGAGGAGCGTTTCTTTGGACTCATAAAAATGGTAAAACGCCCCTTTGGAGATTCCGGCTGCTTGAGCGATTTCTTCGACATTTGTCTTCTTTAACCCATACGTAGAAAAAAGCCTGTAACCCTGCTCCAAGAGCCGCTTACCGATCAGTTCTTTTTCGTGTTCAGAGAAAGCTTTGGACATTATTATTCACGTTTCTAAATGACTAGATATGTTTTTCAGTCATAGAGATTATATCATATATAATTTCCTTTATTGAAAAGGTGGTCATGCGACGGGTCTGTGCGTATGGAAAAAGCAGAATTAGCCAAGTATGTGAAAAGTCGCGCTAAACAACAGTTAGGCAACAAAGTTCAATGACAAGGAGGTCTACATGGCCGATCAAATTACACCGAGTCAGTTCGAGGAAATCGAGGGCGTCAAGGATTGGCGCTTAACCAGCGAGGGAGCAACTGCGTTCTTCCATACCCGGTCATTCTCCGAGAGTGCTCGATTCGTGCAGGCGATCAGCGAGCTGCAGGGAATTGAAGAACATCGCCCCGGCGTCGATATACGGCAAGACAGCGTCACGGTTCACATGATCACATCTACTGCCGATTATTTTGGGCCAAGCCGGCGTGATGTTGAGCTGGCGAGCAAAATCTCGGCAGTGGCAAGAAGGTTGGGTCTCGCTGCTGACCCTTCCGCTGTCCAGAGCCTGCTCATCATTCCCGGCGCAACCAACATCGCCAAGGTGATGCCATTCTGGCGGGCGATACTCGGATACGAGCCTCGGCGTGATAGTCCTGATGAGGACCTCGTCGACCCGCACGATCGTGGACCGGCGTTCTGGTTCGAGCAAATGAACGAGCCGCGGGGTGATGGCGGTGGCGCAATTCATGTCGCCATCTGGGTACCATATGAGCAGGCAGAAGCCCGCATCGCGGCGGCGCTAGCCGCGGGTGGCAAGATGGTGCGCGACCAGTTCGCGCCATCATGGTGGACTCTGGCCGATGAAGCAGGGAACGAGGCTGACATCGCCACGGCGAAGAACCGCGACTGAGTAATTGTGCCGGCGTGGGGGCTGGATAGAAATCCCGGCTAACGGGCACAAGGATCACCCAGGTATCATCAGCCAGCATTTTCTGGCTGCGGGTTATCGGGTGATAAATAAGCTACTGCCGTACTCGCCTCATCATCCATTGCTAAGTTCAAATGGTGACCAGGTCGATAATCAGCTACAGCGATCAAGCGCACTGCCTGTGAAATTGCTTCGTTACAACTCATCCAATTTCCAATGCTATTGGGCGTGTTGTAGAAGAAGTCTCGGTTGAAAGTCGTCTCAGGTTCGTCAAGGGTAATAGCCAAAGGGTAGATCTGTGCTTCCATTAAATCCTGGAAGAAATGCGTCCCAAGGGATGGCTCTGGCGCAACGCCAATCCCCTTTCCAGAGACCTCCACCAGCGCTCCGGTACGATTGATATCCGAGTAGCAGACATACACGCCCAGATCAGTATTCAGTGATCCCCAACGCCCCGGACCTACACAGATGAATGACTTTTCTGGCAAAGCTGCATTTAGCCTGCTAATTATTGGTCCCAGCTCTTTGCGAGCTTTTTCGGTCTCCAACGCATAATACTTTTCCGGTTGCACGAATAGCACGAACTGGATCTTTTCGAGTTGCCCTCTTGGCACCATGAAGTGCGTCGAAAAGATAATATCTTCAGTTGCGAGATGCTCGGGTAATTTGCCTGCGGCTGATTCTATAAGCATGCTTTGCGGCCGGCATTGCAGTAATGTTATTTTAACTTGTGGTCGCAATGTATAGGCATCGGGGATATGTACTGTAAATTCCATGTCTACAGCATTATGGTAATGTGCCTCTAATAAACGCAGCATTTTTGATAAGGTCGCAGCAAACGGCGTCCGGCGTAACAGTTCATCGTAGGTAATTACCAAACTATCGATTTCTTCCTGCATGACCCGACTGCGCGGCGTAACCAAATAACCATCTCGATCGAGTTGGGCAATAAAACGCAGCACCGGATAATCAGGACGCAGGATCTCTCTTACCGGGACCGTTTCAAAGACATTTTTTTTCATGTCGATGAGATCAACATACTGTTGTGAATAATAGCGGATGGCCTCAGGTGTATCATCGGGTTGAAGCGACGGATGGCTCAAAGCAACCGGGCGCGGGTAGTCATTGCCCACCCGTTCAACTGCCCGGGTGCCTAAACCCCATACCAGCCTGGCGAAACCATCTTCACGCCGTATTTGTGGGTTCCATCGGTATAAGTTATGGCTGAAAGCCACCCCAGCTCCCTGTGGGAGGTAATAGTGGCCGTATAGTTCGCCTTGAACCACCTGGATCAGGATTGCCATGCGTTCGTCGTAATCCTGCAATCCCTTACTACGACGATATAATAATGCTTCTGGTTTCAGGGTACTGGCAAATGTGCTGGCAATCGCCTTCGTTAATGCATCCAGATTCTCTTCAATATCCCCCTGATTTGGGCAAAAATGACTATCATATTTGCCCGCGAAGGCGGTACCAAAGTTATCTTCTAATAAACTGGAAGATCGTACGATGATTGGCTTGTTACCGATACCTTCTAGCAAATTCCTCAGTTCAACCAGTATCTCGGGTGGGAATTTACCTGCGCTAAACTCCTTTCTGAGCTGCGGGTATTCAGTCCAAATCAGCTGTTCCGGCTTGTACTTCTGGTCATTCCAGTAGGTGAGGCCATTCATTGCGGTGAAGATATACATGACATCTGAGCCAAGAAAATACGATTCGGGAATGCAGAAACTGGCGCGCAAGGTATCATCACCCATCTCATTTAGAATAGTTGCCGCCAGCATCATTCCCGCAGCTTTCCCACCAATTCTTCCAAGCCCAATCTTTCTCCGGTGAATCTCTGCCAGATCACTAACTTTGAACCACTTTTTGGCGATATTAATGTATTCAAGCTGGTCGCTGATGATCCTGCGTATCAATATCACCTTTAATTCAGTGAGATGGTGTTCAAGAACTCCTCTCTCTTCAGTAGGGATATTTTCGATGGATAGGGCGTGTTCGAGTAACCTGCTCACAGGCATCAATTCGGGGTCAAAAGTTTCTGGCAGGGTTACTTGAACTGGCTCAATTTTCTTCTCAATAGCGTCTGCAACGGGCTCTGTGGTTCGATTCCATACTGATATGGAGCGGACACCTGTTGAGCGGATGAGCAAACCCAGCCCTCGCCCTTCCTGAACCTCATGATCTGAGACAAACACCACATCCAATGCGAAACAAGCTGGTGTGGCTACCGCACAACCTATCTGGTTCCGGCTTACCTTGATTGATTCCTCAAGGGTCTGAAGCAAGGCGATCAAGGCTGCGCTTTTCCGTTCCACCCACACCACCAGGTTGATCCCCACAAAAGATTCGTTGATTTTCCTTGGTTCATTGAGGTCTTCTTCCAGCGGCTGGTAGTTGTACACAGCTTTTACTGTCCGATCAACACGACCGAGGTATTCACCAATTAGTCTCGCCAAGCATTCAGCCAAGCAGTGGCAATTTTCACAGTGGGACTGCAGTATTGATTGTCGCATCCGCAGTGTATCGCCCGCATATAATTGATCGGCACATTCATTAATGGCCTGATCAAAAAACTTATTGGTCAGCGATTGGTCAACACGCGAATTCTGCATGTCACCGCTCCTTATTCAGGGGTGCCAACTGGATCATACTCATCTGATTGGCACCCCATCTGAAATAAATCGAAACTTGGCTCACATCCTTCCAGTGTGCTGGCAGGATGGTGCCTACGGTCAGACCCTAGCTCAAGCGATCAGACGACCCCATACGCCAGCATAGCATTAGCAACCTTGATGAACCCGGCAATATTAGCACCCATCAAGTAATCGCCCTTCTTACCATAAGCTTCGGCAGCTTCCAGGCAGGACCTGTGAATGCTCTGCATGATCCCATGCAATCGCTGATCCACTTCCTCTCTTGTCCAAGAAAGATGCATGTGGTTCTGAGACATCTCCAATCCAGAGGTCGCCACTCCACCAGCATTAGCCGCTTTGGCAGGACCATACAAGAAGTTGTTTTCCTGATAGATATTTATTGCCTCCAGGGTGGAGGGCATATTCGCCCCTTCTGAAACACAGTAGCAGCCTGCCTTTACCAGGTTCTGTGCTTCATTCCCATCGATCTCGTTTTCATGGGCAGATGGGAAGGCTAAATCCACTTTTAATCCCTGTTCGCCGATCACTTCCCAGACGCATTTATTGGGATAATATGGGACTTTATATTTATCCGCATACTCGCGGATCCTGCCTCGGCGATAGTTTTTCAAATCCAAGACATATTCAAGCTTGCTGCTGTCGATACCTGCCTCGTCAACGATTGTGCCATTGGAGTCAGACAGGGTGATGACTTTTCCACCCAATTGCAACAGCTTTTCAACGGTGTACTGAGCGACGTTTCCAGAGGCGCTTACTGCTGAAACGGTCCCCTTAATTTCCTTGCCACGCGTGGCTAACATTTCAGCTGCAAAATACACTGCTCCATAACCCGTGGCCTCAGGGCGGATCAGGCTGCCGCCATATTCGAGACCCTTACCGGTTAGCACGCTATGATTCGCGTTGACGATTTTCTTGTAATAGCCGTATAGATAGCCAATTTCACGACCGCCAACCCCAATATCACCCGCCGGCACATCTGTATCCGGGCCAATGTGGCGGTAAAGCTCCTGCATGAACGATTGGCAGAAGCGCATCACTTCCATATCAGATTTACCCTTGGGATCGAAATCGGACCCGCCCTTGCCTCCACCCATGGGAAGCGTGGTCAGTGAATTTTTAAAAACTTGTTCAAATCCCAGGAACTTGATGATCCCCAGATTGACAGATGGGTGCAAACGCAAGCCACCTTTGTATGGACCGATAGCACTATTGAATTGAACCCGAAAACCGCGGTTGACCTGTATATCACCGTTATCATCGACCCAAGGTACGCGGAACATGATCACCCGGTCGGGTATCACGATCCTTTCATAGATTTTTGCCTTCACAAATTCCGGATGCTTATCAACGGTCGGTTCCAGTGTGGTCATGACTTCCTTTACGGCTTGGTGGAACTCTGGTTGACCGGCATCTTTTTCATGCACCATGGCAATGACATCCTGAATGACTGACATATTTTTCTCCTTGTTTGGATTTAGATGGTTGGAATTAAATAGCTTATAGGATATACCACTATGATGACTATAATCATTTTGCATGGAATACCCATAAAAGTAGACCGCAAGTGTATAAAAATTTCATAAAAAGTGACCCACCCGGGTCATTTTCAACAATGATGGATTCACCGCTATAATTAGCTCATGAGCCTCTGGTTTTTTGTCTCAGACTTGCATGGGCATCCCTCGCGTTACGAAAAGCTCTTTTATCTTATTCATCAGGAGAAGCCCCAGGTAGTACTTTTGGGAGGCGACCTGTTGCCTTCAGAGCATTTTTACCCGGCAAGCAAGGTGAATACCAGTTTCATCCATTCTGTCCTTTATGATGGATTCGAATCGGTCAAGGCCAGGTTATCTTCAGCCTATCCGAGGGTTCTACTTATCATGGGCAACGACGATGTGCGCGCCGAAGAAAAAGAACTGGAGGAAGGCCAAGCTCATGGCTTATGGAGCGATATTCACTTGCGAAAGGTTGAATGTGGAAATTTCATTGTCTATGGCTATGCTTATGTACCTCCCACGCCCTTCTTACTGAAGGATTGGGAACGCTATGACGTGTCCCGGTTTGTTGATGTGGGTTGCATTGCACCCGAGGAAGGCTGGCGTTCAATTCCGATACCGATGGAAGATAGTAAATACGCCACTATTCAGAATGATTTAGATGTCCTTACCCATAATTCTGACTTATCGCAGGCAATTTTCCTTTTCCATGCTCCCCCTCACCACACAGCCCTAGATCAAGCTGCATTGGCAAGCAAAACGATTGACAATGTACCCTTGGACACTCATATCGGGAGCATCGCTATCCGCAGGTTCATTGAAAAGAGACAACCGCTGATTACTCTTCATGGACATGTCCATGAATCTGTCCGACTGTCAGGATGCTGGTGCGAACAGATTGGGCACACATGGATCTATTCGGCTGCCCACGATGGTGAAGAACTGGCATTGGTCCGCTTTGACCCCACCAGGCCAGATAAAGCCAGCCGCTCGTTGATTTAGCGATCGTCTATCTTTTTGCGTTTCCCCACCGCCAGGGGGCGAGCTGCATCACTGATGGCTCCGATGCGGGAAGCAAAACCGGTTCGTTTGCGAACCTCTTCCCCGGTCACCAGGTGCACATCTAGTATAGAACTTACTCGATACCCGGTCCGCTGGTAGTTCATTTCTGATAGTGCATCATTCCAAGCATCCAACCAGAGTAATAACTCACTCCGTTGGGTTTCACTGCCCTGGAAGTGGATCAACAGATCAATATCACTTTCAGGACCAGCGGTAGCATTATTAACACTCCCGAATATATAAATGGCATTAACCCCAAATCTATTTGTGTCGATTAGTTCAGCAATACTTTCAGCTACCTGAAGCCTCCACCTCCAGTGAATATCGGTGACTTCCCGATATACATGTTTCCTCGCCTTTTTAACTTCCAGCTCAACAACTTTCGTGGGTAAAGCCAGTCTGCCAAGCGCCTGCTCCTTATCCGCATTCATCAGAACCTGTAATACTCGCCCACCTGTTACGGAAGGAACATCAATCACCCTGATTACCTCGGCCAGATTTGAATAATCAGGGAGTATTTCTGAGAATATACTTTTCGAAGTGGTTAGAAATTGCTCATTAAATATGACGCCGTGATCATCAGGATAGAGGGGTAAATAACGTATGGAGGATTCAACCAAATCCTGGAAGAAGTGGGTTCCAAATGAAGGATCAGGGGTGAAATCGCGCTGCTTGCGTGCAATTTCGATTAACATGGCGGTGTTATTGATATCCGAATAGGTTACATTGACCCCCAGCTTGATATCGCCCCGGCATCCCCATCGGCCAGGTCCCATCAGAATAAACTGCCGTTTTGGAAGGATTTTATTCAACCTGCCGATGACACGCCCGACGGTAAGTAAATCAGGCTGCCTCTCCAATTCACCATATTTGAATGGATCCACATAAACGATATGGGTGATATCGGCTACATTCCCATTGGTAATAAAACGGTTCGCGGTAAAAATGATCTCTTCCTGTGGTAGCTGTGAAGGTATCTCGGCGGCCAGGCTATCTTCTCGATAACTTTGCGCCCGGCATTGCAGGAGATAAAAATCGACCCCGTCATGCGCAAATTCAATATCTACCGGATAGCCTAAAGCCTCTTGCAGGGTGTTCATGATTGCTTGTAACTGTTTGAGGAATGGTGTCTGGGAAATTAATCCTTCAAACGTAACAATGCACTCATCGTGTTCAAAATCAATTCCCATAGCACCTGGTACCCGTAAATGATCCTGCTTGAGGATTGATAACAGCCTGTTTGCAAGGGTATATTCTCTTCCATACTCTTTCATCAGAGATCTGATTTCTTTGGTTTCAAAAGCTTTCGACTCCAGGTTAATCAAATCAATTTTTTTGGGAGAATAGCGGACGATCTCGTCCAAAGAAACATTTACCGGGAGCCTGGGATTCCCCGGCGCTACGAGGACAGGATAATCATCACTTAAGCGATCCACTGCACGGGTTCCCAGGCCTGGTACTAAACGAACCAATCCATCTTCCCGGCGAATTCGGCTAGACCAGCGAAAATTATTATGGCTAAAGGCCACCCCGGCATATACCGGCATATAATAGTGCCCCACTCGAGTTCCCACCACTTCCTGGATGAGAATACCCATCTCTTCATGGTAGTCAACCAACCCATTCACATAGCGATATTCAATTGGATCAGGGCTGAACATTGACCCATATACTTCAGTGATTGCATCCATGAGCGCCTGGAGCCGCTCTTCTTTCGTGCCTTTGTTGGCAATAAACAGGCTCTTGTATTTCCCAGCGAAAGCTGCTCCGGTCTGGTCCTCCAGCAAGCTCGAGCTGCGCACAATTAAGGGCACATCTCCAAAATCGTCTAATGCCAGGGATAGCCCTTTGATAATTTCGGGTGGTAAGGGAAAATTTTTGAATAAACTCAGCAGGTAAGGATACTCTTGCCTGACCTGAACCAAATCCTTATATTTTTGCTCGATAATATCTTCAAGGTTGTTATAGCCAATGAAGTAAAAGATTGCGTCGGAGGTAAGGTACCATGTCTTAGGCGTCTTCACTGACCGTAATAGTTCCTGATCACGGTGTGATTGCTTTAATATCTGCATGGCCAGGAATAATCCTGAGCTCTTGCCCCCCAACTTGCCATGGCTACCTGTAGGAAATATCATCCGGCGCATGAAATCGCTGAAATCGTTGATATTTATATAATCTTTGGCTACCTCAATAAACCAGGGCTGGTCGCTTAGAATTCGGCGGATAAGCGAAGTCCGAAACCACTTTTCGCGTGGTGGAGTCAATTCGATGCCTTGTGGGGCCAGCAGGTGGAACCGCTCAATGGCTGCGCTGATTTCAGACAACGACGAGCCTGGATTAACTAACACATCCACCAGGAACGCCGAACGATCTTCTTTAATCCAACGCTGGATACTTTCGAGAATCGCGCTTTGAGATAAATGCTGGCTAGCCAAGGTAAAAATTTTATCGCTGATCATCTGGAGGTCAGTTGCTGGGCGCTGTTTATAAGGCTGATTTCCATTTACCGCCTCATTGTCTTCATGAAAAACCGGGCTGATCTGTTTTAATAAGTCCTCCGCCTCGGTGACATCATGCCAGAAGAGATAATTCACCATTTTATTGGAGATGCGCATCAACAGGCCCGTGTCTGTTCGCTTGAGCATATCCAGGATGACCGCCCAATCGCTTCTTTGCTCCTCCTCTGCTAATTGCTCCTGGAACACCTGCCGGAGTTGCTGGTGGAGGAGGAAAAAACCAACTTGATCTGCGATGGTATTGATCAATTTACGTTCTTCTTTTAAAAATGGCCCTTCATCCAAAATAGGGCGCTCTTCGGTGTAACATACATTGATCCTGCCAACTTCTTGATCTTGGATATAAATATTCGCGCTTTGCACCCAGGGGGTTTTTCGGTACAACGGGGTTTGATATGTCTCGTTATCAAGGACGATTTGTGCCTCACAAACATCCGGGTATTGCCAACCAGGTGGAAGGGCCTGGATGATACCTTGGCATACATTTTCGATGGAAATTTCTGGCATGCTCAACAATTCCTGCACTCCATACAGGCAGTTGAGCTCTTTTGCGCGCTCACGCAGCTGGTGGATTAAATTGTCAAGTGGATTTTCGGTTTCAGCCATGTTTGACCTCAAGGCTTACAGATAATTCCTCGACTGTTCCGCCCATCAACATAGATTTTCAGTGGCGCTTTCAGCCTGACATGGCGGATGAATTGGGTTTCAGCTACTGGTTCTTGATTTACAATCCATTTCCAGTCGATCGTATTTTGCTCATTAAAAGGCAAGGAAAAATATTTGATGCCTAGATTGATCATATTATGGAAATAATGTGCTCCCTGACTTAATTCCACCCTCACATTTGCCAGTGTGGCTTCGACGATCACCTTGGCACCGCACACCTGCCCCCATTGAACTGGGATGCCCAACCAGGGATCAGCAGTCCCCAGGCGACCAAAAACAATCAGCATGTAAGGAAGATCAGCCTTTAATAATTTATCATTGAATGCTTCGAGCTCAGGAACGATTGCTTTGGTGTTTTTTAGCTCAAAGCTCTCGGGTTTGACGTAGACAATGTCCTTGATATTATCCACAATTCCATTACCCAATACACCGTTTGAAGCAATTAAAACGTTGTCCCTCTTCATATCCTGCTCTGATAGGTGAATGACATCGGTTGGAATTGCCATTGCCCGTACCTGTAAAAAACCAAAGCGATGTGGATCGAAAGTCATGGCAAACTCAATCTCTACGGGCGTTCCCAAAGATTGTTCACAGATATCCAGTAGTGATTTGATGATGTCATTGAAGGGTACCTGTTTCAGTACCAGTATCGGAGCAAATGTCAGAACTCGTGGGCCTTTAAACCCGGTTCCGATTGATAATCGCCCAGAGAGCGCATTGTAGGTGGAAGCAACATATTTTAGCGAACTGTCCTCATCTGCAGCTGCAATGCTTTCCTGGTAAATATACTCACCCTCGCTGATGGGGTCATATTTAGGGGGTTCTCCCATATTCACAGCCCAAAATTCAGTTTGGCTATCTACGAGCATATCCGGCGTCGCCATGAACGGAGGCTCTGCTTTTGGGAATGCGGGTGAATAAGCCCAGGATATTCCTCCATCGACAACGGTTTTTCCCAAACCAAGAGCAAGGTTTACCACGCCATCCTCCGGTTTAGCGGGTTTCATAGGGTAATAGTTGTGGGAACGGGCGACCCCGGCTACTTCTGGGTAAAATCGATTGCGGTACCTTTTCCCGATAAGCTCCTGGATGATCACCGCCATCTTTTCATCGCTATCATGATGCCCGATTGTTTTTCGGTACGACTTGGCTGCCTTGAAGTACGTCGATGAATATACAAATTTTATCGCCTCAACGAGTTGCCGGAAACGGGCATCGGGGTCATACTCGTTGTTAGGTACCATCTTGGTATGATAAATCCCAGCAAACGGTTCGTTTTTGGTGTCTTCCAGCATGCTTGAAGATCGGATGGCAAGAGGCGTATGGACCTGTTCGACAATGGAGCGCAAATCACCCAGCACTTCAAATGGCAACTCCGCTTTTTGAAAGGCATGTGCAATCCGGTCGTCCGTTAAGCTGGAATAAGCAACATCATATAGATCATTGTGTTTCATAAATGCATCGAAGACGCCCGTGCACATGACTGCCATGGATGGGATTTCAATTTTAATACCTGGAAATTTACCCGCGTCAAGTTTGGAATGAAGGAAATTTCGGATGAAAATCAACCCTTCAGCTTTACCACCCAGATCACCTGTCCCCAGGCAGCTTATCGGTGTTGTTGGATCAAGAAAATTACGGTTGAAATCAATCGTTTGTGAACGTAGCGACCTTTTCGACATCCTGTTCATTTTCACATTCCTGGCTGATTTATACCCAACCACGCTCCTGACAAGCACGCACAACCCGATCCACTGCTAGCAGGTAAACTGCGTCTCGTAAGGGTACTTTACGGCTGATAGCCAGGTTGTTGAGATCAATATAAATTGAGCTCAGATGTACATCAAGCTTGCCTAAAACTTCATCTCTCTTCCAGTAATAATTTATGTTACTTTGGACCTGTTCAAAATAACTGCAGGTTACGCCACCAGAATTGGCAAGAATATCAGGGATGACCTTAACGCCCCGTTCGATGAGCAGTTTCTCGGCTGCTGGATGGATCGCTCCATCGGCACCTTCGGCAATGATCTTCACGTGAGGGTCGATTTTTCCGACATTTTCAGGTGTAATCTGGTTTTCGAGGGCAGTGGGTGCAAGAATATCCACCTGTTGTTCGATCCACGCATCGCCCGGCAGGCATTCGTAACCCATCTCTATGGCCATAGACTTATCGATCTCACCGAATGGATTTGTTGTGGTTACAAGTTCATCCAGGTTAATTCCCCCGTCTCTTCGAAATGAATAGGAAATTTTATCTTCGTTATTCCAGCTGGAGACACAATTAACCACGCCGCCCATTTGTGTGAATAGCTGGATTGCATATTGGGCAACGTTCCCAAACCCCTGAAAGCTTGCAGTTGTATTCTTAACATTGATTTCGAGTTCCTTAAGAGCTTCCCGTACCATGATCATCAAGCCGTAACCAGTGGCCTCTTTTCTACCGGCTGAACCTCCTAAATCGACAGGTTTTCCGGTAATGAATCCAGGAGCTTTCCTTCCATGTATAGTTTCATATTCATCCAACATCCATAGCATATGTTGCGCCGAAGTCATCAACTCAGGTGAAGGCACATCCCATTCAGGTCCAATATCTCTGGCAAGCTGCCTGATCCAGCCTCGGCAGATGCGCTCCTGTTCTCCCAGGCTCAAATTATGCAAGTCACAGACCACTCCTCCCATGCTTCCCCCTAATGGCAAATCAGCCACTGCACAGCGCCAGGTATTCCACATCGCCAAAGCCCGCATGGTGTCCACAGTACCCAGGGGATGCAGCCTGATGCCTCCTTTACATGGCCCACGGGCATCATTGTGTTGAATGCGAAAGGCGCGAAAGATTTTTGTGTCACCATCATCCGTGCGGACTGGGATACTGAAATGATATTCCCTGATAGGTGTGCGAAGCAGGTCTCGTGCGGATTGGTTTAATTCCAGCTCGTCTGCGATACGATCAAACTGCTCCTGCGCAGTCTCATAGGGGTTGTAAGTTTTTGCATTCAGCATGGTCATTCCTGTCATTTTGATGTGTTGGTTTCGTCAGGGACTTCAAACATATAACCTACACCTGGACTGCTGACGATTAATTTTGGATTCGACGAATCCATCTCTAGCTTTTTCCTCAAATAATGGATGTATGAGCGTAAATAATCCACATCATCCCGATATTCTGGCCCCCACACCTTCGTTAGCAAATAATCATGAAAAAGCACCTGATTGGGATGGGTAGCCAGCTCATATAACAGGTTGTACTCTGTAGGTGTCAGGTAGATTTCACGATCCTCAATCATTACTTCCCGGCGCGCAAAATTAATAGTCACATCACCGCAAACGATCTCCGAATTGATCTTCTGATCCTTTTCAACCTTGGATCGTTTTAGAACAGCCTGGACGCGTGCCAACAATTCTTTGGAGCTGAATGGCTTGTTGATGTAATCATCAGCTCCCACCTCAAAGCCATGTAACATATCCACCTCGCGCACTTTTGCGGTGAGCATGATGATGGGTACATTGGAAAATTCACGTAATCGTTTAGCGACCTGATAGCCATCCAGAGCTCCTGGCAGGATGATATCCAGTAAGATTAAATCGGGTTGTTCTATGGCGGCAATTTCTATAGCGCTCTCGCCACTGCACGCGGCACGAACATCATACCCGGTGGCAATTAAAATTTCACGCACCAGGTTTATTACCCTGGGCTCGTCATCCACAATCAAGATTTTATCCTGGCTTTTTGGAGTCGCCATATCACTCCTCTGCAGTAGTCTTGGGCAGGGTGAAATAAATTGTAGTCCCTTCACCAAGGTTACTTTCTGCCCAAATCCTGCCTCCATGTCCTTCAACTATTGCCCGCGCGATAGGTAACCCAAGGCCCGTACCAGGGATATGCAGGCTGGCTACTGATCGGACACGGAAATATCGTTCAAAAAGGGGAATGAGGTCTTCAGGTGAGATTCCGATTCCTTGGTCAGCGATCATCGTGACCACATCTGAGGATCGCTCCTCCCCACGTATAACTATCAATCCACCTTCCGGTGAATATTTAATGGCATTATCCAGGATATTTCGGAAGACTTGCTTTATCCACCGAGGGTCAATTTGCAAGATTGGAAAATTATCGGGAAACTCAACAATTATACGATGAATTGGAGTCCGATATTGCATTTCATCTGCCACGCCTCGGGCAAGGTTGGGTAATTTGACAGGCTGATGTTCAATAATTAGCTGGTCGACATCAATTAAGGAGGAGTCGAGGATGTTTTTTAGCATCGACTGCATGTTTTCACTCTCTTCCTCGATCATCCGTAAGAATTTGTTGCGTTTTTCCTCGCTCCAATCAACGTTATCCAATAGCAATGCTGATGAGTATCCCTGGATGGCTGTAAGAGGCATGCGAAGCTCGTGAGAGAGGGTTGCTAGAACCTCTGAGCGCATCCGTTCTGCCCTGCGTTCCTCACGAACTTCATCAGCCTGCGATGCCAGACGGTCACGATCAATGGCTAATGCAATGAGATCGCTGATGGTTTGTAAGAAGGGTAGGTCAGCTTCTGAAAAGGTGGCTGGTCCCTGGATGGTTTCCAAGACCAGGACACCATATTTATAAAAACCCACCTGAATCGGGGCTGCCAACGTGCAGTGTGGTAGAGCTTCTGCCCCCAGCGCTCTTGCCATCACCGCTCGATTTGAAGGCCGTAAATCTGACATTGCCTCAGCCACTCGTTCTGGAGTACTGAGCAGGCGCCCTACTCCTTCATCGAAGACTTTTCCGGTGATCGCTTCTCCGGCCCTCAGACCTAACTCGCTGAGTGCCTGGGCATCGTATCCAAATGCGGCTACCGGGTGGAAAAGACCTGCAGATTGATCCCACAACATAACTACCCCAACTTCTGCAGGCTCGATCACTCCTACGATTTTCTGAATCACAGCATTGAGTAAGTCCGGCAGATCCAAAGGCAAGGTAAGGGTCTTAGCGATCTCGGTGAGGGCGTAGAGTTGGCGTTTAAGTCTCTCGGTATTGTTCATATCTACATTTCTTGTGAAATCAAACTCGAGAAACGAACATTAATATCATATCATGAGTTGCTTGATATGTCTCCATTGCTTATCCAGACCACCCAATTATTATAATTGTGATGTATAAGGACTTTCGATGTAACTTATAT
>CAYLPS010000035.1:0-28640 GCA_964385625.1 uncultured Anaerolineaceae bacterium
AAATAAACACAACCCATCCAATAACCAATCGTATTCGGCAACAACATAATTCTAAGGAGAATGAAAAATGAAACGCATATATGTATTAATCTCGCTGGTGGTTGCGCTAGGCATGCTGCTCAGTGCCTGCGCCACTCCTACCGCTGAGACCGTTGTCCAAACCCAGCTGGTTCCAGGCGCCACAACTGTGGTCAAGGAGACCCAGGTGGTTAAGGAGACCCAGGTCGTGCAGGTTGAGGTGACCCCCACCACCGCGCCCCAGAACTTGCTGCCACGCGATGAAACCATGTACTTCAATGGTCAGCAATGGAACCCGGTAGTGTGCTGGAATCCATACTCTAGCAACTGCAATAATGCCATGGCCATTGCCGCAGGAGATAACTCGCGCGTGCTCATGTTCGAAACCGCCTATCTCTACGACATGCTGGATGGCAAACTGTATCCTCTGCTGGCAGACGGCCCCTATCAGTGGGATGATGCCCAGACACAGATTACCTTCAAGGTCAAAGCAGCAGCCCATTGGAGCGATGGCACGCCGGTGACGGCAGACGATTTCGCCTACACCTGGGCCACCAACCTTAAGTACAACACCAGCGCCGGCGGTAACTTCTCACCTTACATCGCTGGCGTTGAAGCTGTTGACCCATCCACAGTCGTGGTGAAGGCTGTATTGAATGACCAGGGTGTTGCAGCCAACCCCCTGATGGCGGTTGCTTACCTGAGCAGCACCTACGTGATGCAGAAGGCCTGGACGCAAACGGTGGAAGCACGCACCGGTGAGGATGCTACAGCATTCCTGGCCGATGCTGCTGATGATGTGGTTTACTCTGGCCCCTATCACATGTATTTTGCTGATGAAACTAAAGTCATCCTCATCCGTGATGATAACTACTGGGGTCAGGATGCTTCCATGTGGGGCAAGCTGCCTGTTCCAAAATACCTGGCACACGCCATCTACAAGGATAACGCGGCCGGCACGATTGCCTTGCTGGGCGGTGAGGTGGACGTCAGCCAGCAGTTCAACTCGAATATCCAGGACTCCTGGAAATTCCTGGGGCTGCCCATCTCCACCTACCTGCCGGATCCACCGTATATGATCGGTGCCAGCCTGCCAACCGCTTACTACAACCTGAAATCCCCCGGCCTGGATAATGTGGTCATCCGCAAGGCCATCGCCATCGCAGTGGACTATCCCACCATCATCGCCAATGCCATGACCAACCAATCAGCTACTTTCGACCAGGTTCCACGCTCCTTGATGAACCCAACCCCCGGCGAGCAAGCCCTGTATGACCATGAAGCTGTAGCAGACCTGCAGTGGGCTGGCAACGATATCGCTGGCGCCAACAAGATGTTGGATGATGCCGGCATTATTGACATCAATGGCGATGGCTGGCGTGAGTACAATGGTGAGACCCTGCACTACGTGGCCACCTGCCCGAACGGCTGGTCCGACTGGCAGGCAGCCATCGAAGTGGTGGCGGCCGCCGGTGCCAAGATTGGTATCGATATCACCACCAACTACCCCGAGTGGGGTGACTACCAGACCGTGGTCACCAAGTCAGATGCCCCGCTACCCGCCGGCTACGACATCTTCATGATGTGGTCCGATGGTGCTGGCCCAACCCAGCCGTGGGGGCGCATCTACCACCTGCTCAGCTCACAATTCGTTGGCATGCCCGTGAACTGGAACGGTAACTGGGGCCAGTACAGCAACGAACGTGTTGACGAGCTGCTGGCACTGATCCCTCACGAGACTGATGCTGCCCAGCTGAAATCGTACTACACTGAGCTGGTGCAGATCTACCTGACCGATATTCCATCCTTCACCCTGATGTACCGCCCACAATCGTTCCATACCGTAAACGAGACCGTGTGGACCGGATTCCCGCACCAGGATGATGGCTCCGTGCCACCCGTCCCACCGCTTGACTGCATGGACGGCTGGAGTGTCGCCTGTCTATATAATGTATCACTGGTTCCCGCAGGCGAGTAAGACCTGATCGTACCAAACAGCCATGTTCCGCTAAACCCGGAACATGGCTGTTATACCGGCTGCCCAGGAGGTTTCTTTGAAAGGATATCGAAGATATTTTCTCAATAAGGCAATGTGGTTCGCCATTACTTTCCTCTGCGCGTTTCTGTTAAACTTCATCCTGCCGCGGCTCATGCCCGGTGACCCCGTGGCAGGAATCGTTGCACACATTGCCCAGGGGCAATCCGCTTCAGCCGGGGTACAGGCCATTTATCAGCAATACACTGAGCTGTTCCACACCAATGAACCCCTGATCAACCAGTTTTTATATTACATCAGAAACGTCTTCCGCGGCGATTTCGGCTTCTCTTTCAGCCAGTATCCAAGATCGGTGGTGAGTGTTGTTAGTTCATCCATCTGGTGGACTATCGCCCTGCAATTCCCTGCAATCATCCTGGGCTGGCTCATCGGCAACACGCTGGGAGCCTTGGCGGCTTATATCAAAAAAGGTTTTGATAAAGTGCTCATGCCCATCAGCATCTTTGTGAGCAATTTCCCGGCTTTCGGTATGGCAGTAATTTTACTGGTGATATTTGGAGTGAGCTTAAAATGGTTCCCCACTTCAGGAGGGTATGGTTATGATATGATCCCTCACTTTAGCCTCGATTTTATCTGGTCGGTGATCGTGCACTATCAGCTGCCCTTCTGGTCGATCGTGCTGATCGCCATCGGTGGACAGGCGATTGGGATGCGCTCCATGGCCATTTATGAATTAAATGCCGATTATGTAAAATATGCCCGCTTCATGGGCATCAAAGACCGCAAGATTATCGGTTATGTATTCCGCAATGCCATGCTACCCCAGGTGACGGGCCTGGCGTTATCGATCGGCACCATGGTGGGTGGCGCCTTGATCGCCGAGATTATCTTCAGCTACCCGGGTCTTGGTTACACCATGTTGCATGGTGTCATGGGGCAGGACTATCCTTTGATCTCCTACACTACCCTGATCATTACCCTCATGGTGCTGGTGGCGATGTTTGCTATTGATATAATCTACGGCTTCATTGACCCGCGCGTAAAAGCCGCGCAGACTGAATAGGGAATTCTTTCAAGATGAGAAATACCATCCGGCAGGTTTTTCATTCATCCAATTTTTTGATTGGATTCATTATTTTTGTTTTCTTGTTGCTCACCGTCCTTATTTATCCGTTGATCATTAGATATGATTCATTGCAAATCATCGGGCAGGGCACTTTTTTCCCCCCTGGTTTATATGTAAACACTTACGACAGCATCAATGCCAACACGATTTATGTCCTCAACCTGGATGATGCTGCTACCAAGCGCATCAGCGACAAGCTGAGCAATACCGACCGCCTGGCGATTGAAGATTGGCTGGTGACTTATGGAATTCCCGAAACTGAGATCGATGTTAATGATACCGTCAATCTTCTGGAACTGTGGGAAAACAATTACGACCCCAAACTAAGCTTCCCCGGTATGACCTATGCCAAACGACAATATTACCAGCGGTTGAATAACTCGCTGAGCGGGCTGCTGGCTACCGAAGGGGTATCCATCGCCACGCTAAATCCCGACAGCGGCGCCCTTGAAGAAACCGGCACCGTGAACCAATCTGATTATGTCAATGTCGGTGAAGTGGCGAATGTGCGCCTGCTGCCATTGGGTACCGATAACTTCGGTAGGGATGTGCTCACCGAGCTGGTAAAAGCCACCGGGGTGTCGCTGCAGATCGGCCTGATTGCCGGATTAATCGCCACGCTGATTGGCCTCACTCTGGGGTTGCTGGGCGGTTATATCGGTGGTTTCATAGATGATGTCATCATGTTCTTCACCAACATCTTTACGGTAATCCCTTCTTTCGTCTTGTTGATCTTGATCTCCTTCAGCATCGGCCAGGAGCACCGTGGGGCTAATACCATCGCCGTGGTCATCGGGTTCACTGCCTGGTATTGGACCACTCGTGCCGTTCGAGCGCAGGTCATCTCCTTACGCAACCGCGACCACGTCAACCTTTCCAAGTTATCAGGGCATTCTATCTTCCATATCATCATCAACGACATCCTGCCATACATCGCTTCTTACGTGGTGATGGCATTTATCTTGCAAATATCCACCGCCATCCTGCAGGAGGCCAGCCTTTCTATCCTTGGGTTGGGACCGCGCACCACTGAGGTGCCTACGCTGGGGCTGATGATGAACTGGTCGCTGATTTACCAGGCTGAGTTGCTGGGCAAGTGGTGGGCATACCTGCCCGTCATCGTTGTGATTGCCCTCATCACCTTCTCGATGAACTTGATGAACACGGGTCTCGACCAGGTATTCAACCCGGCATTAAGAGATTAGGAACGTTTCATGAATAAAGTCATTTTAGAGGTTCGAGATTTAACCACCAAATATATCACCCGCTTCAGGGAAGATGTTTACGCGGTCGACCATGTTTCGCTGAAGGTGGAGGAAGGCAAGAGCCTGGGGATTGCTGGGGAATCCGGCTGCGGGAAGAGCACCCTGGCGCTCAGCCTGATGGGCTATTACTTTGCCCCGCTGCATTACATGAGCGGCGAGATCATCATCGATGGGCGAAATATCTCGACCATGGACCCTGATGCCATCCGTAAATCGGTGCTGGGCAGCGAAATCGCCTACATCCCCCAGTGCGCCATGAATGCCCTTAACCCCACCCAAAAGGTGATCAGCTTCATCGAGGATGTTTTCCAGGCCCATAACCCTTACAAGAGTAAGAAGGAAATCTTCGAATTTGCCAAAGGCGCTTTCGAGACCCTGGGGTTGCCCGAGGAAGTGCTGTATCGCTACCCGGTGGAGCTTTCGGGGGGCATGAAGCAGCGCACGGTGATTGCCGTGTCGGTATTGCTGTTCCCCAAGGTGCTGATTGCCGATGAGCCCTCTTCTGCCTTAGATGTCACCTCGCAGAAGATGGTGATAAAAATGCTGAAGAACCTGCTGGAACAGGGTTTCATAAAATCGCTCATCTTCATTACACATGAGCTTCCTTTGCTCTACAATGTGACCGATGACATCATGGTAATGTACGCCGGGCAGATCGTGGAGAAGGGCACCGCCCGAGAGGCCGTGTTCGACCCGCTTCACCCTTACGCCAAAGGCCTGATGGGCTCTATCATCGTCCCAGAAAGTGGGCTCCGCGATGTGAAGCTCACCGCTATACCGGGCGTGCCACCTAACCTCAAAGACCCGCCCCACGGCTGCCGCTTTGCTGAACGCTGCAAATATGCCCTGCCCGAGTGTAGGGTAAATTCGATGCCACTGCGCGAGATCGAAGGCGGGCGTGCTTACCGCTGCGTCTTCTCCGAGCAAGAGCTGCGTGAGGCATATCGCAAGGAGGATCAATTGAAGGAGGCCTATCAAAATGCTTAATGGATCAAAATGCCTCAGTGCGGTGGGTCTTACCAAGATATTTGGAATCGGAAGCCAGAGATGCGTGGCTGTTGATCACGTGGATTTCGACCTCTCCATGGGCGAGGTTGTATCCATCGTGGGTGAGTCAGGCAGCGGTAAAACCACATTTTCGAAAATACTATTGGGATTGATCAACCCGACTGAGGGTGAGATTTACTACCAGGGGAAGCTAAGGGATATCAGCACCCAGAAGAAGAAGAAGGAGTACTGGAAAAATATTCAGGCCATCTTCCAGGATCCTTATTGCTCGTACAATATATTTAACAAGATCGACACCGTGCTGCTGGATTGCATTAAAATGCGCGGTGGTAACGGGCTTTCAAAGGAAAAGAAAAGGGACTTGATGGCAGAAGCCTGCGGTTTCGTGAACTTGAAGTACGATGAGCTCACCAACAAGTATCCCTTTGAGCTCTCAGGCGGGCAGATGCAGCGCTTGATGATTGCCCGTATCTTCCTGCTGAAACCCAAGATCCTTCTGGCTGATGAGCCCACCTCGATGATCGATGCCTGCTCGCGCGCCACCATCCTGGATATGCTGATGCAACTGAGAGATGAGGTTGGCATGACGGTGATTTTCATCACCCACGATATTGGCCTGGCATATTACGTATCTGATACGGTCTATATCATGGAAAAAGGAAAATTTGTGGAGAGCGGCAGCGCTGACGCAGTGATCCTGAGCCCCACCCAGGCATATACCCGGCGCCTCATCAGCGATGTTCCCAAGATCCATGAAGCCTGGGATCTCTCCACGGTGTAACGATTCCCGGCTGTATGCAATTACCCACCATCAACGGAATACTTATACAACATCACTGGACATTCCTTTGAGCAAAGTGCAGGCTTATGAACATTCATAGTTTAGCGGGTGCGTGGGAGTTTCGCCAGCAGGGCACGCCTGAATGGTTGCCTGCCACGGTGCCCGGTGGCGTGCACACTGATCTGCTGGCTCTGGGGCGCATCCCCGACCCATTCGTAGGAGATAATGAAAAGCAGGTGCAGTGGGTGGCGGAAGCCGCTTGGGAGTACCGCCATATTTTCAATGTTGCCCCTGCTCTGCTGTCGCAAGATAGGCTGTACCTGGTATGCGATGGCCTGGATACCCTGGCCACCGTCGTGCTCAACGGCCAGCAGCTGGGCCGCACGGATAATATGTTCCGCCAATACCGTTGGAAGGTAAAAGAGCTGCTTACAGACGGTGAAAATGAGCTGATCATCCAGTTCGAATCGCCCGTGAGGCGCGCCCAGGCTTTGCAAGCCAACCGCAATCTACGCGGCGTGGCTCAGGCCATCCCGGGAGGCCCACACCTGCGCAAGGCGCCCTGCCAGTTCGGCTGGGATTGGGGGCCCCAGCTGCCACCTATCGGCATCTGGAAGGATATCCGCCTGGAGGGCTACGTGCAGGCACGCTTGAGCGAGGTTCACCTGCGCCAGCAGCACGGCGGGGGGCAGGTGGAGCTGCTGGTGAAAGCGAAGCTCGAAAGCTGGGGGCAGTCGACTTTATTCCTGGCTGTGCAGGTGAGCTCTCCGTCAGGTGAGAAGCTGACCAGCAGACAGGCAGTTGAAACCGGCGATGAGGCCTTGCTACATATTCCAATCCATAATCCCCGCTTGTGGTGGCCGAATGGCTACGGCGAGCAGCCTCTCTACCAGGTGGACGTGCTGCTGCTGGATGGCCACTCCGCCACTGGCGATCCGCTCAACAGCAAGCATTACCAGTTGGGCCTGCGTACCATCGAGCTGCGCCAGCAGCCTGACCGGTGGGGACGTTCCTTCTTGTTTGCGGTGAACGGCGTGCCTGTTTTTGCCAAGGGGGCCAACTGGATCCCCGCGGATTCATTCCCCACCCGCCTCACTGACGCCTCGCTGGAAGGGTTAATCCGCTCCGCAGCCGAGGCGCACCAGAACATGCTGCGCGTGTGGGGCGGTGGATTTTACGAGGACGAGCGTTTTTACGACCTGTGCGACCACTACGGCATCTTGGTGTGGCAGGAATTCATCTTCTCATGCAGCGTTTACCCGTTGGATGACCCCCAATTCCTGGAGAATGTGCAGCAGGAAGTTGTTGATAACATCAGGCGCCTGCGTCACCGTGCCTGCCTGGCATTATGGTGCGGTAATAATGAGATGGAATGGGGCTGGATGGATTGGGGTTGGGACCGTCCCGAGCTCCAGGAGCTGAAGGCCGCCTATGACCAGTTTTTCCACCACACACTGCCATCCTGGTGCCTGGCGGAAGATCCTGATCACGCCTATTGGCCCAGCTCGCCATCCTCCAACACACCCTTCGTGGACCCCAACAGCCAGACCCACGGAGACTGCCATTACTGGGAGGTGTGGCACGGCAGGAAACCCTTCTCCGCCTACCGCAGCCAGTATCCTCGCTTCATGAGCGAGTTTGGCTTCCAGGCATTGCCGCCATTGGCCACCATCCGCAGCTTTGCCAGCCCGGCTGAGTGGAATATGACCTCCTACACCATGGAGCAGCACCAGAAGAATGCCAGCGGCAACTCGCTGATGGTTGGTCAGATGCTGGATGCCTTCCGCCTGCCCAGGGATTTCGAGTCACTGGTATATCTCAGTATGGTGCTGCAAGCCGAGGGCATTCGCTATGGAGTGGAGCACTGGCGCAGGCACCCCCACCGTGTGGCGGGCACGCTCTACTGGCAGCTGAACGACTGTTGGCCGGTCGCTTCGTGGTCGAGCATCGACTACTTCGGGCGTTGGAAAGCGCTGCACTACGCTGCACGGAAATTCTATGCACCCATATTGCTCAGCATAGAAGATGACCCTCCCGAAATGTCCGTGTACGTCACCAACGACAACCTTGAGCCGTGGGAAGGTGCTGTAGAGTGGAGGCTGGAGAGCCTGGACGGACAGCAGCTGGCTGCCGGGCAAGCCGGTGTTGACGCGGCTGTCCAGTCGGCAGGCCGTGTGTGCTTGGAGGATTTTTCGTCTTATATTACTGAGGCTAACCTGCGCAGCACCGTCTTCGTAGCCCGATTAAAAGCGGGGGACGGCCGGCTGATGGGGCAGCAGGTGGCGTTCTTTTCCCCCATCAAGCATCTATCGCTGGTCGAACCGCAGATCAATCTCGAGTTAAGCATTGAGCATGAGCAGCTCATTATCGATATGGCTGCTGCCTCATTGGCACTATACGTGGAGGTTTCGCTGGGCAAGGTGGATGCGATCTTCAGCGATAATTACTTCAGCCTGCCAGCACACCAGCCCCAACGGGTCACCTGCCCGCTACCCGCCGGCTGGACGCTTGAGAGGGTGAAAAACGAGCTGCGCATCCGCTCGGTGTACGACTCATATGCCCATTCGGCATAGACACAGGTGATTATCTGCTGTTTTATCATCTGTGGGTATGCATTCATACTGAAAATTCAATCTACGAAGGGAAAATATACCAAGACCAGCCATGGATAAGATTGATGAACTGATCAGCAAGATGACCCTGGAAGAAAAAGCCGCCCTGTGCACCGGCGCTAGCCCGTGGACCACCACGCCCATCGAGCGCCTGGGCATTCCGGCGCTCACCGTCGCCGATGGCCCACACGGCGTGCGGCGTGTAGCCGAACCAGACAGCCTGGCATCCGGCAGCCTGCCGGCCACCTGCTTCCCCACCGCCTCCTGCACCGCCTCCACCTGGGATGTGGATTTGATCCATGAGATGGGTGAAGCTCTTGCCGAGGAATGCATCGCCCTGGGTGTGGACGTAGTGCTAGGGCCTGGGGTGAACATGAAGCGCACCCCTCTCTGCGGGCGTAACTTCGAATACTTCTCCGAAGACCCCTACTTGGCCGGGCAGATGGGGGCCAGCTTCATCAGCGGCGTGCAGGCCAAAGGGGTGGGCACCTCGCTGAAACATTACGCCACCAACAACCAGGAGACCCGGCGGCTGATCATCAGTGCCGAAATCGATGAGCGTACCTTGCGCGAGATTTACCTGCCGGCCTTCGAAACCGCCGTAAAGCAGGGCAAGCCTTGGACGGTGATGTGCGCCTACAACAAGCTCAACGGCACCTTTTTATCTGAGAACCGCAAGCTGCTGGTGGATATCCTCGAGCAGGAGTGGGGTTTCGAGGGGATGGTTATGTCTGATTGGGGCGCGGTGCACGACCGTGTGGCTTCGATTCTCGCCGGGCTTGACCTGGAAATGCCCGGGCCAAGGGACTCGCGGGTGAAGTCGCTGGTGCAAGCCGTGCGCTCAGGGAAGGTGAATGAAGCCAATCTGGATCGATCCGTCCGCAGGATCTTGAAAATTGTCTTCCAGGCTGCCGCCACGCCCAAGGGAGCTGCTTTCGATAAAGCTGCCCACCATGCCCTGGCGCGGCGCATCACCGGCGAAGCGATCGTGTTGCTGAAGAATAACGGCATCTTGCCCCTTAATGGGCAGCAGCACATCGCAGTGATCGGCAGGGCAGCCAGGGTGCCTTATTTCCAGGGCGGGGGCAGCTCGCACATCAACCCTACCCAGTTGGACATCCCCCTGGATGAGCTTCAAAAACTAGCCAGTAGCGCCAAACTGTCCTATAGTGAAGGCTACCTGGCGGATGGCTCATCCAGCCAGGAGATGATTGACCAGGCACTCGAAAATGCCCGCCAGGCAGATGTGGCTCTGCTCTACATCGCCTTGCCCGAAGCCAAAGAATCAGAAGGTTATGATCGATCTGATCTTGACTTGACCCCGGATTTGATCCGATTAATCAAAGCAGTGTGTGGCGCCCAGCCTAACAGCGTGGTGATCCTTAACAATGGAGCACCGCTGGTGATGGGTGAGTGGGTCGAAGCTCCCGCCGCGGTGCTGGAAGCCTGGATGATGGGCCAGGCAGGCGGTGGGGCCATTGCCGACGTGCTGTATGGCAGGGTCAACCCATCGGGCAGGCTCGCTGAGACTTTCCCCCTCAGGCTTGAAGATACCCCTGCCTACATCAACTTCCCCGGCGATATGGAGGCGGTGCGTTATGGCGAGTCCCTCTTCATCGGTTACCGCTATTACGATGCACGCAAGCTGGCAGTGCAATTCCCATTCGGGTATGGGCTAAGCTACACCACGTTCAGCTATCAAAACCCGCGTGTCTCGGCAGCAACCTTCCGTGATGTGGATGGGGTGACCGTTTCCGTGGATGTGACCAACACTGGCAAGCTGGCGGGTAAGGAAGTGGTACAAATTTACCTCCACGATCAAATATCATCCCTGGCGCGCCCCCCCAAGGAGCTCAAGGGCTTTGCCAAGGTGACGCTGCAACCCGGCGAGACCAAGACGGTGTCGGTGCACCTCGACCGGCGTGCTTTCGCCTTTTATCACCCAGCTTACCGGCAGTGGGTCACCGAGGATGGAGGCTTTGACATCCTCATCGGGGCTTCATCGGCAGATATCCGCTGCCGCCAGGAGGTAAACCTGATTTCCACCCAAGAGCTGCCCTGTATACTGAGTCGCCAATCGACCGTGCGTGACTGGATGGATGATCCGCGCGGCAAGCGGGTGGCAGCCGGGCTATTCGAGCAAGTCAATGCCCGTATGAAGGCCATTTTTGGCGAGGGCGAGGCTGCTGGTCAGGCTACGATGAGCTTCTTGATGGACATGCCATTAACCGACCTGCTGTATTTCTTCGAAAGCACGCTGGCCGAATCACCCGAAGAAATCGTGGACAGCTTGGTTGCTGCCGCGCGCAAGGCGAGCAGCTAAACCGGCTGCCCGGCCCTGCCTTGAACCCACAGGATAGGACCATCCCTCGGAGGACAGGATGCAATTCGGCTACTTTGACGACGACCAGCGTGAGTACGTCATTACCCGCCCCAACACGCCCCTGCCTTGGATCAACTACCTGGGCTGCGAGAATTACTTCGGCATCATCTCCAACACTGCCGGTGGCTATTCCTTTTATAAAGACGCCCGGTTGAGGCGCCTCACTCGCTATCGTTACAACGCTGCGCCCCTGGATGGCAACGGGCGCTATATTTACCTGCGCGACGAGGATGCATCGCCTCCTCGTTATTGGTCACCCACCTGGCAGCCCACCCGCACCCCGCTGGATGCCTATGAGTGCCGGCACGGCATGGGCTATACCCGCATCCAATCCAGCCTGGCGGGCATCCACGCTGACCTGCGTTATTTCATCCCCCTGGGCGAAGACCTGGAGATCTGGCAGCTGGTTCTCACCAACCACAGGGCTTCAGCGGTCAACCTGTCAGTTTTCGCCACGGTGGAATTTTGCCTGTGGGATGCGCTGGACGATGCCAACAACTACCAGCGGAATTATTCGGTTGGAGAGGTGGAAGTGGTAGATGGAGTGATCTACCACAAGACGGAATACCGCGAGCGGCGCAACCACTTCGCCTACTTCGCCAGCTCAGAGCCGCTGGCCGGCTTCGACACCAGCCGTGATGCCTTCCTTGGAGCTTATTGCGGTTGGGACGCCCCGCTGGGTGTGGAAAAGGGCAAGCTGAGCATGTCCATTGCCCATGGCTGGCAGCCCATCGGGGCGCAGCAGGTGCACATCAGCTTGCCAGCGGCCGAAGTGAAAACCATCGTTTTTCTGCTGGGCTACCAGGAAAACCCGTCTGGGCACAAGTTCGACCCACCCGAATCGCAGCTGATCGACAAGCACTGCGTGCTGCCGCTGATCCACAGGTACACCAACCCCGATGAAGTGCAAGCTGCCTTTGAAAAGCTGCACGCTTATTGGCACGCGTTGTTGAAAAAGTTGCAGGTGAACACGCCGGATGTGCATACCAACCGCATGGTAAACACCTGGAACGTGTGCCAGCTGGTAGCCACCTTCAACTTCTCGCGCTCGGCTTCCTACTTCGAAACCGGCACAGGGCGCGGCATGGGTTTCCGCGACTCGAACCAGGACCTGCTGGGTTTCATGCACCTTGCCCCTGAGCGCGCCCGCCAGCGCATCCTTGACCTGGCTGCCACCCAGCTGCCCAACGGTGGGGCCTACCACCAGTACCAGCCTCTCACCAGGCGTGGCAATGACCAGGTTGGCTCGGGGTTCAACGATGACCCCCTGTGGCTGGTTTTGTCCACTGCCGCATACATCAAAGAAAGCGGTGATTGGGGTATCCTTGATGAAGCGGTGCCCTTCGATAACACCCCAGGCAGTGAGGCCAGCCTGTTCGCTCACTTGCAGCGCAGCATGCAATACACCCTCGAGCGGCTCGGCCCTCACGGGTTGCCTCTCATCGGGCGAGCTGACTGGAACGACTGCCTGAACCTGAACTGCTTTTCTGATTCACCAGGGCAGTCATTTCAGACCACTACCAACAAGGATGGCAAGGTGGCTGAGAGCGTGTTCATTGCCGGTCTGTTCATCCTGGCGGCCGCCGAGATGGCCGAGCTTGCCGGGCACCAGAAGGGCGGCAGCGCGGCCCAGCTGTACCATGATGCCGCGAATGAGATGGAGAAAGTTGTCTGGCAGGCGGGTTGGGATGGCTGCTGGTTCCGCCGAGCCTACGACGATCATGGTGATCCGGTTGGCTCACAGCAGTGCGCCGAGGGTCAAATTTACATCGAGCCGCAGGGGATGTGCGTGATGGCCGGCTTGGGGATCGCCGATGGGCGGGCGCGCCAGGCGCTGGACGCGGTAGCCGAGAGGCTTGCCACGCCTCACGGCATCATGCTGCACCAGCCCAGCTATACGCATTATTATCTCAACCTGGGTGAGATTTCCTCCTACCCGCCCGGTTATAAAGAAAACGGCAGCGTCTTCTGCCACACCAACCCCTGGGTGATGATCGCCGAGGCACGCCTGGGGAATGGTGCCGCCGCTCATGATTATTACTTGCGCATTAACCCATCGAAACGCGAGCAGTTCAGCGAAGTGCACCGCTGCGAGCCCTATGTGTACGCTCAGATGATTGCCGGGCGCGAAGCTCCTACTTATGGCGAGGCGAAGAATTCATGGCTCACCGGCACAGCCGCCTGGAATTACGTGGCAGTCACCCAGTGGATATTGGGCATACGCCCGGAATACGACGGCTTGCGCATCGATCCGTGCATTCCCCCCCAATGGGATGGGTTCAGCGCCCAGCGTAGCTTCAGGGGCAGCCAGCTGAACATCAGCGTGCACAACCCGCGGCATGTCAGTCGCGGGGTCATCAAAATGGAAGTGGATGGCGCAGTGGTGGAAGGCAACCTCCTGCGATTGGATGGGTCACCAGGGCCACACCGGGTGGAATTGTGGCTGGGGAGTAGTGAGGAGGGATGAATGGATGAAGCTGTGCTGGAGATCAGAGAATTTCATGGTCAGGGCTACCAGCCGTTGGTCGATTATGCTGCCTGGCGGGTAGCCTTGCTGCGCTGGGCGGAATCGAGCCTGCCGCAAAAGATCCGCCGCATGGAGCGCCATCTCAGGACCGATGAAGTATTCGTGCTGCTGGAAGGGAGGGCGGTGCTGGTGCTGGGGGGAAATGGCCCGAGGGTAGGTGGAATTGAGGCATGCGCCATGGAAAGCGGCCGGTTATACAACGTGAAGTGTAACGCCTGGCACAGCCTGCTGATGAGCCGGGAAGCATTGATCCTGATTGTGGAGAACCGCGATACGGGGGAGAGCAATAGCGAATTTTGCGAGCTGAGCGAGGAGCAGAGACAGCAGATTGTTTCCCTGGGGGAACCCAGCGTATAGCCCACTCGTGATTGAGATGACGAAATCCTTGTGCCCCTCGGGTTTAGAGAGGTTGATGGCAACAGCCTGTGATATGACGCTGGAGGAATGGTTGAGGCGCAGATTCGAGACCCTCTCCCATGTAAAAAAAACAAGAATTCCAGAACCTGGCCTATCGCATTGTAGGGGAGGGTCTGTGCGTCAAACCAATCAGAATGTTGGGGAGGGCTTGAGGTATTACCTGACGGCATGTAAGGAACACGAGACCCTCCCCTACGTAAGACCTTGCATCCATATAGGGTAGGGGGTAAACCATCCAATCGAAATGCG
The DNA here is from genome assembly GCA_964385625.1 of uncultured Anaerolineaceae bacterium. Taxonomy (GTDB): domain Bacteria; phylum Chloroflexota; class Anaerolineae; order Anaerolineales; family UBA4823; genus FEB-25. The sequence goes on from CAYLPS010000035.1 coordinate 14,383, forward strand.
GCTGGACAGGTGAGCCGTGACTTCACTCACCAACCACCCAAATCCATCCCCAGAATTGGAGACTCCTCACGTGACCTTCACACTTACAGCTCCACCCTCCTTTAACCTGCCGGCGGTGGTACGCTCGCACGGCTGGATCCAGATGACCCCCTTCTCTGAAACAGCCGACCATGGACTGGGTTACACCATCCGCCTGGCAGGCGGCAGCATCTTGCGCTTCGAGGTAGGCGCAGATGGCGACGGCCTGCGCGTGGATACCTCCTGCCCGCTGACACCTGCGGAGCAGGCAGAGCTGGGGCAATCCATCCGCTGGATGCTGGGATTGGAGTTGGATTTCAGCGAATTCTATCCCCTGGCGAGCCAGGAACCCAGGCTGCTGAAGATGGTGGAGCGCAAAGCGGGACGCGTGCTGCGCTCACCGACCCTGTTCGAAGACGTGATGCGCACCATGCTCACCACCAACACGCTGTGGAAGCATACCTTGCGCATGTGTCGCGAGCTCACCACCCGCTATGGCGAAGCTTTGCCTTCCGAACCAGGCCAGCATGCTTTCCCAACCCCTGAAAAGCTGTCGCAGGTGGGTGAGCCCGCCTTGCGCCAGCAGTGCCGCATGGGCTACCGCGCCCCTTATGTTCACCAGCTTTCGCTGCGCATCGCCTCTGGAGAGCTGGACCTGGAAGCGCTCAAAGCCAGCAGCCTGCCCACCCCTGAGCTGCGCAAAGAGCTGATGGGCATCAAGGGCGTTGGCGGCTATGCCGCCGCCAACCTGCTGATGCTGCTGGGGCGCTACGATTACGTGCCGGTGGACAGCTGGGCGCTCAAGGTGGTGTCTAATGAGTTTTTCGGCGGCGAGAAGGTGAGCCCCAGGCAGGTGCAGTCTGTATTTGAGAAGTGGGGAAAGTGGCAGGGTCTGGTGTACTGGTTCTGGGACTGGGAACCAGTCCCATAGATCCATTTTGAAACCCGCCTGGTTTTTAATGCCAGGCAGGTTTGCTTAACGACTATCAGATGTGAATATTAAGACCTCACAGGTTTTGGAAACCTGTGAGGTCTTATCGTCGTCAACCTGCCTGGATTAATAACAGGCAAGTCTTATTGTTGCAACATCACGGTCTGGGTCGGATAAGCAAAATCGATCCCGTGTTTTTGGAACTGGTCGATGATCTCCAGATTGATTTTTTCCTGGACATCAGTGTACAGGTTGAAATCGGGCGTGTTGACCGTATACACGATCTCGTACACCAGCGCCGAATCGCTCAGGCTCTTGAAGTTGACCCGGTTGAAGGTAACCTTAGACTGTGCCTCGATGATCTCCTTGATGATCTTGGGGATTTTTTGCAGCTTCTTATACGGCGTCTGGTAGGTGACGTTGATGGTGAACACCACTAGGCGCTGGTCCATCCTTTTATAGTTGTGGATGCGGCTTTCCAGCAAATCAGAGTTGGAAAACACCAGCTCCTCGCCCGAAAAGCTGCGCACGCGCGTGCTTTTGAGGCCGATATGCTCCACCGAGCCCGATAGGTTGTCCACCGTGATGGCGTCGCCTTCCACGAAGGGCTGGTCGATAGAGATGGTGAGCGAGGCGAACAGGTCGCCGAGTATTTTTTGCAGCGCCAGGCCCACGGCAATGCCGCCGATGCCCAGGCTGGCCAGCAGGGCGGTAACGTGCACCCCGGGGATATTTTCCAGGATCAGGATGGCCACCACCGTCCACACCACAATCTTCATCAGCAAGATAACCACTCCAACCGGCTTTTTCCGTTGCTCCTCGTCCGCCTTTCCAGGCTGCCTGTGTATCAGCCAGAATTCCAGGCCATTGCTCAGCCACACGCCTACCTGGATGAGAACGACGATGATGGTGATGGTGTCGATAATGGTGCGCGCAAGGGGGCTAATGGTGAGGTAGTTAACCGCGGCAAAAACAGCCAGCCAGACGAAGAATAATCCGGTGGTATGTTCCAGCAGCGTTTTGACCAGCGCAGCCGCATTCGATGGTGGTTTTTTTTGCTCCCTTTCCAGCCTCCTGTGCAGCAGCCAGAACAGGAAGCGAAGTATTCCGTACAGTAACAGCCCCACCGCCAGGGATGTCAGCCAGGCGGCAAAGCTGTTTCCCAAGAAACCAGTATTCCAGATGGTCATAGGATTAACCTCCCTTGGTTTGACGGCTGCTCAGAGATCTGGCAGGTTCGAAAAAATAGACCTAACAGGTCCTGGAGACCTGTTAGATCTGGGCAGCTAATTAGAGCTTATACAGCTCGCCGTACTTGGCTTTTAGATAGGCGATGTACGGCTCGATGGTCAGTGGGCCGCCGCTGACGCGCTCGATCAGCTCGTTGGCGGTGAACTTGCTGCCGTGCTGGTAGATATTTTCGATCAGCCAGTTGTGCAGGATGTCGAATTTTCCCTCCTTCATCTGGTCGGGGATTTCGGGATGCGCCTTGAGTGCCTGGGCGAAGAACAGCGAGCCCATGATATTGCCCAGCGTATAGCCCTGGAAAGAGCCTCCCACCGGCCCGCCGAACCAGTGCGCATCCTGCAACACTCCGTCGCGGTCGTCGGGTGCACGCACGCCGATATCCGAGATGTAGCGGCCGTGCCAGTATTCGGGCAGGTCACGCACCAGCAGGTTGCCCTCCAGCAGGGCCAGCTCGATATCAAAGCGGATCATTACGTGTAGGTTGTAGGTCACCTCGTCGGCATCCGTGCGGATGAGCGAGGGCTGCACCTTGTTCACTGCCCGGTAAAAGGTATCCAGCGATACCTTGCCCAGCTGGTCGGGGAAGTGCTTCTGCAGGCTGGGATAGAAGAATTCCCAGAAGCCTCGACTGCGCCCCACCAGGTTCTCCCAGGTGCGTGACTGGCTCTCGTGCACGCCTGCCGATGTGCCCATCGCCAGGGGTGTGCCCTCCAGCTCCATGCGGACGCCCTGCTCGTACATGGCGTGCCCGGCTTCGTGGATGGTGCTGAACAGGCTATCAGTAAGGTCATTTTCCTTCACCCGGGTGGTGATGCGCACATCCCCGATGGAGAACTTGGTGGTGAACGGGTGGTGCGTCAGGTCTTGGCGGCCGCGGTCGAAATCGTAACCCAACACTCTGATCACTTCCTCGCCGAAGGCCAGTTGGCTTGCCTGGGGATAGTGCTGCTTAAGGCATGAATCATCGGCCGGGGGCTGCGAGGTGATGGCCTGCACGATGGGGATCATCTCACGCCTCAGCTGGGCAAACAGGCTGCGTAGGGTGGTGGCTTTCATGCCATAGTCTGCAAAATCGATCAGCGGGTCGGCGATGTGCTCATAGCCGGGAAAGAAATCGGCCAGCCGGCGGGAAAGGTCCACGCTTTTCTCCAGCAGCGGGATGAGAGATTTGAAATCGTTCGCCGGCCGGGCGGGCACCCAGGCATTGTATATTTTCGAAGAATGCTCGTACAGCTCGCCCATGAACTGAGGCGGCACTTTGATGGCACGCTCGTATTCGCGGCGTGCCACCCGGATCAATGAGGCATCATCCGAATCATAGGGCAGGCTTTCCTCATAAGGCCGCAGCTCATCTAGCAGCCGGCCGATCTCGGGGTCGATGGATTTTTCGTGCGCCAGCCGGGCAAGCAGGGCCTCCTGCCGTCCGCGCGCCGCAGCGCCTCCCTTGGGCATATAAGTAGCTTCATCCCAGCCCAGCAATGCGCCGATGTGCTTTAGATCCCAGGCTTCCATCAGGCGGGTCTTAAGGGTGTTCAGTTGTTTTTCCATATAGTCTCCTATGTGTTAAAAAATTCCCGGCTAATTATAATGCGTAAATTTACCCGCCAGGTGTCTCCAGACCCTATTGGCGGGAAACAGCTCGTACCACCGGTATCCGTGCCCGGATATTAGTCTTCCATTAACCTTATTTGCTCATATCACCGCCAATTACCGCTATAATAAAAACCTATCCTGTTGGCGTCGTGGCCCATGTGAATCGTCATCCTGCCATGCGCTTCGCACATCCAGGGTTGAAGTGAAAGGGGTGTAACGATAGCAGATTTGAATAGAGGAAATTTCCACGACATTTTTCTTAACCTGGGAAGTAAACTAGGAGCCAACCGCGTGGTGATGGCGCTTTCGATTGCGCGCCTTGGAGATGCCATCGGTAACTCCATCCTGATCATCGTCATCCCTCTTTATGTGGCCAAATTGCCTTCACCGTTGCTGCCCTTTCCCGAGCCGGTGCGGGTGGGGATTTTGATATCCCTTTACGGATTTGTGAATGCTTTGCTGCAGCCCCTCATGGGGGCGCTGAGCGACAGGGTAGGACGCAGGAAATTCTTCATATTTCTGGGTCTGGTATTGATGGGCGTGGCGACCCTCGGTTTCATCCCCGCCACCCAATTTTCCGACCTGCTTCTGTTGCGCGGCGTGCAGGGAGTGGGAGTAGCGATCACCGTGCCAGCTGCACTGGCATTGATGGCCGATGCCTCGCCGCCAAACTTGCGCGGTAGCGCCATGGGCATCTATACCACCATGCGCATGGTGGGTTTCGGGGCAGGCCCGCTGCTCGGCGGATTTCTTGTCGAAGCATCAGGGTTCGAGACCTCATTCCTGGCTGGCTTTATTTTTATCCTTCTCGGTATTATTGCCGTCCTATTATGGGTCAAAGATGTGCAGCCTAAGGGCCCCCCGGCAGGAGCGGTAAAATTCCGCATCATCGATCCCAAGCTGATCAACCTGGGCGTGGTGGGGGCCAGTATCGCCACCTTCATGATGGACAGCGACTTTTCGATGATCTCCACGCTGGAAACCCAGTTCAACACCCGCCTGAACGAGACAGCCTTAAGTTTCGGGCTGGCATATAGCGCCCTGATCGTTAGCCGTCTCGTGTTCCAGATCCCCCTTGGGCGCTTATCCGACCGCTGGGGCCGTAAGCCATTCATTATCGGCGGGCTGATTTTGATTGCTCCAGCCACCCTGTTGTTGGGGCTGGTGGCTACCACGGCTCAATTCGTTGCCGTGCGGATTTTCCAGGGTGCCGCCTCAGCAGCCATCGCAGCGCCCGCCTTCGCCCTGGCAGCTGACTTTTCACACCCCGGCGGGGAGGGACGCCAGATGAGCGTGGTTACAATGGGGTTCGGCCTGGGGATTGCCCTGGGCCCATTGCTGGCGGGCGGTCTGGTGCTTTACTCATTTTTGCTGCCTTTTTTGATCGCAGCCATCTTATCCATCGTGGTAGCTTTATTCGTGTTCAAGTACGTGCCCGAACGGCTCAGCCATGAACATTCACCGGCGGGCAAACACGTGCAAAGCTGATTGATTCATGCCCACCAGGCATACCGTCTGGCAGGTGCAGTGAGAGATACTTCTTGATGGCTGCATGGTTGAAAAAATAACTGCCTCAAGTGGAACATAGAAAGGTTGGGTGAACAATGGCGTTCAAATTTTTACCTGGTGATACGGTCGAGGTTCCCGAGCTGCCTTATAAAAGGCATGTCGACCTGGATAGCCGCAAGACGGCCCTCATCGTTGTGGACATGCAAAATGATTTCGTGAAGCCCGGTGGCAAGCTGGTGGTGCCGGCGGCAGCCGAAACCGTGGCCGATATCCTCAGCCTGCTCAGCCGGGCGCGCGCCGCTGGGGTGAAAATCGTCTATACCCAGGATACGGCCTTCCCAGGCGACCGGGAATTCGAGATCTGGCCCGAGCACTGCTTGATTGGCACCCCTGGCTGGGAGATCATCGATGAGCTAAAACCTGAGATGGACGACCTGGTGTGCCGGAAGAACCGTTACGACGGTTTTTACGGCACCTGGTTGGACCATTTTCTTGGCCATACCTGGCATATCGACAACGTGCTGATCGTCGGCACCGTCTCGAACATCTGCGTGCTGCACACCGCCGCATCAGCCGGCCTGCGCTGGTACCACGTGGTGGTGCCGGCCAACGGCATCTCGGCCTACACCGAGTTCGAGCAGGCGCTCACCCTGCACCAGGTGGGTAGTCTGTATAATGGCAGCATCGTGCAGAGCATGAACGATATTACCTTCGGCGGATAGCCGTGTGCCTCATCGAAGCCTTCACGCCGAGCATTTTCTGAAAGGGTAAAGCTTTATGGATAAAAATTGGAAAGCTACTGCGGAGGGAATACTATTCACCGATCAGTACCAGCTGACCATGGCGCAGCTCTATTTCCGCATGGGCCTCCACGAGCACATCGCCCAGTTCGATCACTTTTTCCGCAGTTATCCTGATTATGGCGAGCACCAAACGGGTTACTGCATCAATGCCGGGCTGGAGTGGTTGTTCAGGTGGATTGAGCAGGCAATTTTTCGTCCGCAAGACATCGAAGCCCTGCGCGCCCAGCGCGATTCAGCGGGCAGGCAGGTTTTTGGGGATGATTTCCTGACGTGGCTGCCGCACACCGATGGCTTTGCCGGGCTGACCGTGAAGGCCATCCCTGAGGGGCGTGTGGTGCACGCCAACGAGCCGCTCACCGTGGTGCAGGGCCCGCTGGCTGCCGCCCAGCTGCTCGAGACCTCGCTGCTAAACCACCTGAATTACCAGACGCTGATTGCCACCAAGGCCGCCCGTATCAGGCTGGCAGGGCGCGGACAACCCGTGCTGGAGTTCGGCCTGCGCCGCGGCCCCGAGTTAGGTTCCAACGCGGGGGCGCGCGCCGCCCTCATCGGTGGTGCCGATTACACCTCCAACGTGGGCATCTCGGATGTTTTATCGCTCCCCCCCAAGGGCACCCACGCCCACAGCATGGTGCAGGTATTCATCGCCCTGGGGGGCAGCGAGTTGGATGCCTTCAGGGCTTATGCCGAGATCTATCCCGATGACTGCCTGCTGCTGGTAGACACGGTGGATACGCTGAACAGCGGCATCCCCAATGCCATCAAGGTGTTCGAAGAGCTGAAGCGCAAGGGGCATCAGCCGGTGGGCATCCGCCTTGACTCGGGCGACCTGGCATATTTGAGCGTGATGGCGGCTAAAATGCTGGATGAAGCCGGCTTTCACGATGCGCGCATTGTGCTCTCCAACCAGTTGGATGAGCTGGTGCTGTGGCAGATCCTGACCCAAATCGAGCACGAGGCGGTGCATTATGGGTTGGATGCCAATGCCCTGATCAAGCGCCTGGTCTATGGCGTGGGCACTCGCCTGATCTCGTCCGCCGGTTACAGCGCCCTGGATGGCGTGTACAAGCTGGTGGCAGTCAGGCGCGATTCAAACTGGGTTCCAGCCATCAAGCTGTCTGAGAACATGGCCAAGGTGCCCAACCCGGGGCATAAGCTGGTTTGGCGGGTGTATGACCGGCGTGGGAAAGCCACCGCCGATGTGCTGAGCCTGGATGATGAAGTGATCCGCCCGCGGGAAGAGCTCTTTCTGCACCACCCGGTGGAGCAGAATGTGTGCCGCACCTTGAAGGCGGGTGAGATCAGCGCCGCGGAGTTGCTGCTGCAAGATATCATGCTGGACGGCAAGCTGTTGTACGATTGGCCCTCGCTGGAGGATATGCGCCTCATCAGGGACCACGACTTGGGGCAGCTGGACGCCGGGGTGATGCGCATTATGAACCCGCACATCTACCATGTTTCACTCACCGATCGGCTGTGGGAGCTCAAGCAAAATTTACTCAGCAAATTAAGAGGTACCGATTCGGCGCACGAGCTTTAGGAACCATGCAATTAGAGACAAGGAGGAAATGATGAAAAAACAAATTTTGTTAAGCGCTGTTTTATTACTGCTCCTCCCTTGTGCTGTATACTGAAGACGGCGGTGCGACCTGGATCAACCAGGATCCAGGCATAGGAGACTTCTTTCGCGATGTGTTTTTCATCGACGCGCAGCGCGGCTGGATAGCTGACAGTTACAACAGCCAGGTCTTGCGTGCCACAGGTGGCGGAAATACTTGGGAACCATTTGGCATTGGGTTACCGATGTACGTCGAAAGCATCTATTTCTTAGATGCCAATACTGGCTGGCTGGCAGGAGGCGATAATGACCACGGAAGGATCCTGTATACGACCGATGGTGGAATTACCTGGCAGGAACAGTACAGTGGCGGCTTGATCCTCGTTGGCATTGACTTTGCTGATAGCCTGCAGGGCTGGGCTATTGGTTGGAATGGGGCTATCCTGCACACCGAGACGGGTGGAGGATGAGAAGCCCGGTGGTTTAAAACGCAGGTTCGAGGGGCACAGGGCTGGCCTTCACCGGTCGTGGGGCGAGAGGATGGTGAGCATGGATTTTATAGCAGGGTTTGTATTGGGTGGAGTACCTGGCTGTTGATCAGGTTTTTGGGCCTAATCCCAAACGTTTGCGGTTTGGGGTGTTTGACTCCCTTCGCCCACCCTGTTTATGTATTATCAAACCCCCTGATAAAAGTGCTGAGATCGAGTGCCCTGGCATCCCAGCCACAGCGAGCAGGTTGTGATATTAATCAGATCCGTATATTGTTGAATATACTGCAAGGGGAAATATTATGAACCAGTCAGGCACTGGAACCACAGACAGGAGGAAATGATGAGCAGCGAACAGGAAGCACCTGAGACGAAAGGTGTAAAGGTGGAGTACCTTGGGTCGGTTGACCTTGGCCCGGAGATCGAGGGCATGGCAGGGCGCCAGCTTCGCATGCGCCTGGTGACCTTCGAGCCTGGCAGCGTCTTCGGCCCGCTACACGACCATATAGACCGGCCAGGCATCGTCTACATACTGCAAGGAACGATTACCGACCATCGAAATGGAGTGGCTACCGAATATGGGCCGGGATTGGGCTGGCCCGAGGATAGAAACACTCTGCACTGGCTTGAAAATAGAGGGACGATACCGGCCGTGGAGATTTCGGTCGATATCGTCAGGGGTAGCTGAGGCTCGATAGCTAACCCGGCTGTCGCCTCACTCTGCATGCAGTGGGCTGGTGGGTAAACGCGGCGTTTGTAGAGGCTTTAAATGAGTCTGGATAGGAGTCAGATTGCAGAAGCCTTTTACAGCTCGAGATTTCCCGAGACATACCCGTACATGGCCGACGAAATCACATCGTTGGCCAGCTTCGGCAGGCTTTGAATTCGTTTTACATCATTCTCGATGAAATTAAAGGCATGTTGCGCAATCTCGTAAAGGAGAATTACCATGAGAAGAGTGATTGTGCTTGAACATATCTCCCTTGATGGTGTCATACAGGCTCCCGGCGGGCCAGAAGAAGATACCAGCGGCGGCTTCGCATACGGTGGTTGGATCAATCCATATTCCGACGAGATCCTCGGATCACTCCTGAGAAGGCAGATGAGCATGCCGTTCGACCTCTTGTTAGGACGTAAAACCTTTGAGATTTGGGCATCGTACTGGCCGCAACATGCAGATGCATGGCCTGGTGCTAGCACGGCGACCAAGTACGTCGCCTCAAATACCATCTCGTCTGGTGGATGGCAGCCATCCGTGTTTCTAAGCGGAGATATTGCAGAAAAAGTATCTAAAATCAAGCAACAGCAAGGGCCTGATTTGAACGTCTGGGGAAGTGGTGATCTGAACCAGACGCTTATCGAGCATGATTTGGTCGATGTGTTCTGGCTGATGATATATCCGATAACATTGGGCGCTGGAAAGCGATTGTTTGCCAGTGGTACGATCCCGGCAGCGTTTAAGGTGACGGAAAGCACCGTTACCTCCAAAGGCGTCATTATCGTCAATTACGCGCGTGCAGGCGCAATCACAATCGGAAAGTGATCATTGTTTGCCGCCTGCCATGCTGCCGCAGGCTATCAAGGTCGGGAGTTGTTCACAGTGGGTAAGTTGGGTGGGGATGGTGAGTTCCCATCTCAAACCCAGCCTGCCATTGGTGAGATAGAGGGACCCAGCATCCGCCCTGAATTCTGGCCGCACAAAAACCGTGCAGTCACGGCTTCGCCCTGCCGCCGAAGCTCGCCGCAGGTAACATTGAAGACCACAAGTGACCAGGTGATCCCAGCCGCGATCACTGCCGCTATCCCATGTGAGCGCATGATGTTTTGTGTTACCTGTGGCGTTGCGCGCCTCCTGGCTGACCTGGCCGCGCGTACCGCCAGTCAATGTGGAGGGTGAGGTGGGTCCATCAAGCCCGCTATGGGCCAGGGAGCTTCCGCTTCATAGGATCCATTTTCTGTGAATATTCCTCAAGCTGGCATAAAACAGGGCCGTGCAAAAGAGAGCAATGATGACCATGTCAAGCATCATCGGCATGATGTTTTCACCCAGGATTGCACCATACAGGATATCGGTGCCGTAGGTTAATGGCAACAGGTATGATAAAGGTCTCAAGAAGAGCGGTAGAGCTGTCAGCGGAAAGAATAACCCGCACAGAAAAATCATCGGGAAGCGGAAGAAATTTGATAAGGTTTGCGCCTCGAAAACCTGGCTGACCGATACGGCGATCAATAGTCCCATGAATGACGATGAAATGGCAATTAATAGGATTGCAGGCAATAATACCCCCCAGTCGATCCCAGAAAGGTCGACGAGGAATGCGGCTAGGATAATTGGAACAAAAGCGTTGATCACGCCAAATACGATTGCTCCTCCAGTTTTGGCGAGCATGAGTAGCTCTAATGAAATGGGAGCAAGCAGCAATCGGTCGAACGAGCGGTTTGTTTTCTCAAAGGTCACCGTCACTGCCAGCATCGATGTGGTGCCAAACAGCACTGAAATTGCGATGACGCCGGGTAAAAGTGTGTGGATGCTCTCTAAGCCGCTGCCTGACCTGATAAAAAACATCCCCGTCCAGGCAATGGGAAAGATGATTCCCCAGCTGATGTTGGGTGGCTTAAGGTAATAAGTCCTCATATCCTTGCCCACGATGCTCCAGAAAGCGATCCACTGTTTCATGAGTTGCCTTTACCTTTTTCCTTATCCATTTTCATCGCCGCCAGCTCAATTCCGGTGACCTGAACGAATACATCCTCCAGTGATGGTTTGAGCCTGCGTGCTTCGATGATCTCGCAGCCCTGCTGCTCCACAAACCTGATCAAGGGACCAATATGGATGGGATGGTTTGACTCCACACGGATTTGCTCATCGCTAACAGGCTTAAAGTTAATATCCGGAAAAGCCTGGGTAAGTTGGCCATATAGATCCCCGGTGCAATTCGATGTTGAGAGCAGCATGGCTTTCATCTCTTGCATCGGTTGTAAAAGGTCTGCCAGGCTATCGATACGCACGATTTTTCCTTTTACGATGAAGGCAATTCGCTCGCACAGTCGTTCGGCTTCTTCGATGTAATGCGTCGTTAGAAAAATGGTGGTTCCAGCCTGGTGAAGCTCAGCGATAAGCTGCCGGATCTGGCGAGCACTGGCCACGTCGATTCCCGTGGTTGGTTCATCCAGGAATAATATCAAGGGATGGTGAATGATACCCGCGGCAATGGTCAGCTTACGTTTCATCCCTTTCGAGTATCCCGCGAATTTTCGCTCCCCGGCGTCTTTGAGTCCGAATACCTCAAGCAGTTCTCGTGCTCGTGCCCGGCGCTCAATTTTCGGCATGCCATATAGCTCGGCACAAAAACACAGGTTATCAAAGCCCGACAATTCTGGATACAGGTTGCTCTCATCAGGCACAATGCCGGTGAGATGCTGGGCTGCCTTGGGATTTTTCGTGCAATCTAAACCGTTTATTCGTAAAGAGCCTGAATCCGGCCTGGCAAGGCCGGTGAGCATATTGATCGTGGTGGTTTTTCCAGCCCCGTTCGGGCCCAGGAACCCAAAAAGCTCTCCTCGGGCCACTCCAAAGCTGATTTTATCGACGGCAACAACATTACCAAATCTTTTGCATAAATCGCTAACTTCGATAAGATATTTCTGTTCGTTGGCAGGAGATGGGCCTGGTTCTGGTGTCGCCATGTTTTGACTTTATTCTCTTTTAGCTGATTAAACCGCAATATCCATGTAGAACGTGTTTTGCCGGCATTCTCGCCCAATGTATGGATGACGATGCTGGGACCGATTATACTTTAACATGACTTTAGCCTTTCTCGCTGGAGAGCACTGGTCGTGGATTTTGGCCTCAAATGGCTCGGGTTTTTAGCGCTGAATCATCTTGGCTCGTGGAAAGTCTGCCACTCCCTCTGTTAATATTCCATGTTCATCACCCGGCGCACTTCCAGCAAGGTTCGCTCACCCACCTGTCGTGCTTGGTGCACACCTTCATCCAGCACCTGGTGGATGTATTCTGGGTTCCCCTCCAGCTGTTTACGTTTTTCGCGCAGCGGCCGCAGGTATTCGTTCAGCGCTTCGCTGAGCACTTGCTTGAGCCTCACTCCTCCGCCGTCACCGATACTTTCGGCGATCTTCTCAGGGGGCTCCCCGCTGCACATGGATACCAGGTTCAATAAATTAGCCACCTCCGGTCGGTTGGCGGGGTCGTAGGTGATGTGCTTGTCGGCGTCGGTTTTAGCCCGCCTCACCAGCGCTGCGGTCTCGTCCTCGCTGGCGCCCAGCTCGATGGCATTATTCCGGCTCTTGCTCATCTTCTTCGAGCCGTCCAGCCCCAATATCAGCGCCGCCTCGCTGAGCAGCGCCTGGGGCTCGGGGAACACTGCATTTTGGGGAGCGTAGCGCTCGTTGAAACGCCGCGCAATGGCGCGTGTGAGCTCCAGGTGGGGCAGCTGGTCTTTGCCCACCGGCACCACGTTGCCCTTGCAGAATAGGATGTCGGCTGCCTGGTGCACCGGGTAGGTGTACATCCCCGCGTTCACCCGGTGCAAGCCTGCCTCCTGGATTTCCTCCTTGACCGTCGGGTTGCGGTTCAGCTCAGAGATGCTCACCAGGGTCAGGAAGGGCAGCAGAAGTTGGTTCAGCTCGGGCACGTGGCTGTGGGGGAAGATGAATGTCCTGCCATCCCCGGGGTCCATCCCCGCCGCCAGGTAATCGATGGTGATCTGCCGGACGTTCTCGGCGATGGTCGCGTAGCTCTCCCGGTCGGTGAGCACCTGGTAATCGGCGATCACGATGTACGACTGCACCCCCAGCCGCTGCAGGCGCACACGGTTCTGCAGCGAGCCGAACAGGTGCCCCACGTGCAGCCTGCCGGTAGGTCGGTCGCCGGTGAGCACGCGGTAGTTGCCGGGGTCTTGCGCCAGGTCCGCCTCCAGCTTTTTGCTCCTGGCAAGGGCGGCCTCGTAAGAGCCGTAATCGATCTCGTTGGAGTTTGACACGATGCTGCTTCCCTTTCGGCCCTTTTTTATGCATCCACGATAGAAAGCGGATGCAGCAGATTCTACCACTAGCGCTTCTTTTCTCCCCCATCGGATCCCGCTTTCTGGTATCCGGGGCAGGCAGCGGTCGGCCATCTTATCTCCTCCCCCAATTTTGTTCTATCAAATTGGGGGAGGCGGGAGGGGGTAAGCTGCTGGTGCTTGCCCATCGACGAATCAGGGGAGTGATAGCAACGACACTTCGCCTCTCTGCGATGAGAACCAGCCGAAGAACTCGATTTACTGCGGCTCACCGCCCGAGGCGGTTTGGCTTACCTTCGATGGTTACCTGGCCTTGCGTGTCCGCACTGAGTAGAGCAGGGTGCCCACCAAAATGCCCACGACGACGCCCAATCCAGCCCCCGCCCAGCCCGTGGAGCGGAAGACTGCATAACCAATAATCCCTCCCACGAGCGCCAATATGCCAATCCAATACGTAGGTTTCATATCTAATTCCTCCTGGATCATTCTTTTTTAGCACCTATTCACACCACATACAATATCATACATCGAACATATTTACATATCCAAGAATATCAGTTTATAGCCGCTTACCTGTACCAGGTGGCATTCTTGGCGACATGATCAGATCCATTTTCAAGTCGTTATTCGGTATTTGTAGTGTCATCATGGTTTCACGATACGTGCTTCCATTCTTAGGAGGTTTCCTTATCAATCACATTAAAATTCTTGACTATCTGAATGCGTTGAGCTATTACAATCTTGGATTGATCAATACCTCAGGTGAATTCTCCTTCTCTTACCTCGTCTAACCAGCTCGCCATACTATATTTTAGGATAGCTATGAAAAAAAGCACCTCAATCCGCCCGCCAGATTCTATGTCCTTGCAAATTATATGTAGAGACGCCCCATTGGGGCGTCTCTACATAATTGGGGCGTCTCTACCAATCCCGCCACTCGTTGGGCGTCTCTACCAATGGCCCCTCTTGTTGGCGTCTCTACCAAAGGCACCCAGGCCGGGCGCCTCTACAGGTGACACTATTGTTAAAAAGACAGAGGCCGACCCAAAAGGTTGGCCTCTTGTCACTTTAAAATAGGTGTGATTCAAT
>CAYLPS010000036.1:0-28336 GCA_964385625.1 uncultured Anaerolineaceae bacterium
GTAAAAAGAGTGCTAAATAAACTAACTTCGGGACACTAATTTGAGCAAGTCAGGTCCTAGTGATGTGGATGTCTACTCCGAGGCTCAATTTGGAGATGTCATTCCAGATGGTCAAAAATCCAACACGATGAGCAGCAGCGTTGATGGCAAAGGTGTCAGGATGTTCTCTACAGGCAACTGGTTTGCCGCAAATTCCAATGATAAAGGACGGACCTGGAAATACCTGAGCCCATTTTCCTATTTCCCTGATTTTTGTTGTGGCCAGGTCAGTCTCTATGACCAATCGCGGGATATTTTCCTCTGGCTTCGCACGGGAACCAAGGATGTGAATGGCGAGAATATGTTCAAGCTGAGCATAGACGTGAACAATCCATTCGACACCTCTTACTGGGCATATTCTTTTTACCCCAAAAACGTAAATCCCGCCTGGACAAACCAGTTTTGGAATGCGCCTTCCATGCAATTGGGTGCCGATTTCCTGTATATCACCTGGAATTTGTTTAATCAATCTGACATGTGGGTAAATACAGTAATCCTCCGTTTTCCGTTGGATGCCCTGGCAATCGGTGCTGGATTCTCCTTTAATTACTATGCGCAAGCCGATTGGTTTAGCTTCATGCCGGTATCGGGCGCTGAGCATGCCATTTATTTCGCCTCCAACTGGGATATGGCGGGAGCCCCCTACGATAGCTTGAAAATCTGGCGCTGGTATGAAGATTCAGGCACTATATCTACCTGGACAAGAACCGTCCCTGCCTGGACTCCTTCAGGTCGCGGTTCGATGCACTGCGGCACACCTAACTGGCTTGGGCGGGCTGATATGCGCTTGTCAACCGGTGCCAGGTATGAGGTCAATAACGATGGCATTTCTGACCCACGCCAGACTGGTAGAAAGGTGCTGGGTTGGTGGTGGAGTGTGGCGGAGGGGGGTGGGTTCAGTTATCCATATATCGAGGCAGCAGCTTTTTATGAAGATACCATGACGCTCCTACCTGGGTATCTTGGCCGGCCGTATATTTATAACCCCAACACGTGTTTTGCATATCCAAGTTTCACGCCTGACAAGCGAGGCGACTTGGGAGGGATATTTAACTACTCGGACACAAGCAGTGGAAAACCCCGCGTGTCGTTAACGCTTGCGGATGATTATTATCAGGCCCCTCCGGGTTGGCTTGTGTATGGCATCGTCAGCAGCCAGGCCGGCCCAGCCGACAATGCGTGGGGTGATTTTAATACTGTGCATGCCTACCAATCCGGATCAACCTGGATTGCCAGCACGCACTATATCCCCTCATCCACCAACTGTACCAATTGTTCGGTGCCGCTATTTGTCGCCTTCGGTCGTGAGCGTGACGCGGCAGATTTCCGCTACTCCTGCCAGATATTCGGCACCTGCATCCCGGTGATCCTACTTCCATGATTTTGAACCGATAGGGGCAATCCCCACACCCAATATAACGTGAAATACCCAAGAGAAGCATCCGGCAGCGAACGTATCTGTTGGATGCTTTTCTTTAGATATGATATTGATCCACCGGGGAAAAAATGTTTTAGGGTAGAATATGGGAGTGCCTCAGAATAGATAACCATCGCCCCCGTAGCGCAATGGACAGCGCATCTGACTTCGGATCGAGTTGGTTTGAGCCGAGTCAGGGAACGGGACAGAAGCCCTTAATAAGATACCTTTGATTGCCTGAAAATCGAGTCAGATGCTCTATTTTGGACATCCGAAATCCCGCGGATGTCCTTTTTTGTTATCCAGGGAGCATCTAACTCGACAGATCGGAGAAGGCAATTGTTTTAACATTACAAGGAGACTGATATGGACATCACTCTCGAACAGGCAATCAATGGTTTTCGACTCTACAATGAAGCTGCAGGACGGTCCAAGAAGACCTACCTATGGTATGACAAGAACTTGCAATTTTTTCAAAACTGGCTTGAAAAACAGATCCAGCACAAGCCAAATCTTAACGAGATTACGACCGAATCGCTGCGGAACTACCTGACACTCTTGCGGTCTGAAGCAGAACAATCAGAATTACACCCAGAGCTACTTCCCAAGAAGCGGATCCGTTCTCTCCGCACCGTGCGGGGCTATTACGCCAGTCTCTCGGCTTTCCTCAACTGGGCAGTTAGAGAAGAGCTGATCGAAAAATCTCCGATGAAAAACATCGCCCGTCCTAAAGTACCGCGTTACATCCCCGATCCCTTCAGCGAACAAGAAATCCGCGCTCTCCTCACCGCGTGCAAATCGCTGACTGATCGCAGTTCGCTTAGGATGACGGCGATGTTATTATTTTTACTGGATAGCGGGACACGGGTTGGCGAGATGCTGAAGCTCAAGTTAGCCGATCTCAACCTTGAGCAAGGCCGTGCGAAAGTAATGGGCAAGGGTGCTAAAGAACGCTATGTATATTTCGGTAAAGCCACCAAGCGGATTCTATGGCGTTATATGAGCCTGGCGCGACCAGAGCCAATGCCAAATGTAGAGAATCTCTTCCTGACTTTTGATGGACGACCCATTGCACAGCGCCAATTCAGTCACATGCTTTCAAAGCTGGGAGAGGCTGCGGGTGTTCAAAGGGTCCACCCCCATCGCTTTCGACGAACCGCGGCAGTTCAATTCTTGAGAAACGGAGGGAATATCTTTGCTTTACAGAAATTGCTGGGGCATGAATCTCTTGAGATGGTTCGCCGGTATGTAGAGCTGGCTTCAAATGACGTAGCTGAGGCCCATCAAAAAGCCAGCCCTGTGGACGGATGGAGGTTGTAAAGGAGGATGTGTTATAATGTATCTACAATTGTGGTCACAATTATGGACACATAACTCAGAGGTGAACATGCAAACCGTAGGCATTCGTGAACTGAAACAACGTGCTAGCGAATTGATCCGTATGGTGCGAGAAGAAGGCAGTGAGATTCAGGTCACATATCGTGGCGAGGTGGTTGCCTTGCTCATCCCTGTCACCCACCCTACCCCAGAGGAAGAAGCTCAATCCTGGGCAGAGATCGATCACCTGGCTGCTGAGATCGGGGCACGCTGGCCAGCAGGCTTATCTGCAGCTCAGGCAGTTGCTGAGAGCCGAAGATGAATGTGCAACCTGACACACCATCAAGTGGTTCAGGTAGCATGAAAATCGAAGCCCCAACGCCCAGCTTCATCGTCGTTGATGCCAGTATTTGGGTATCTCGGCTGGTTCAGAAAGATGTTTTTCATCAAATAGTAAAAGCCTGGATGGAAAAGCAACGCCCTCAAGGAGTTATTTTCCTCTCTCCAGCATTGCTACTCCCCGAAGTCGCAGGAGCTATCTCACGCCGCATGGGCGAACCTCAACTGGCGAGAAATGCCACCGATAACCTGGCGCGCCTGCCTGGGTTGCGGCTTATCGAGATGGATCAGTCACTGGTACAGGAGGCAGCCCGGTTGGCGGCTGACCTGGGATTGCGTGGCGCTGACTCCTTGTACGTGGCAGTGGCAGCTCGATTAAATCTACCCCTCATTACACTAGATGAAGATCAAAAAACCAGGGCTGATTCAATGATAGCTGTGCATACTTTGCTTAAACCTTGATATCGGAGTCACCAGAGTCTATTCTTGCGTTGGTGCAAACCCCTGGCACAAACCTTGATTTGGGGGCTGGGAACCCCACTTTTGAGGGGCTTACACTAGGTGTAATCCGGGTAGCGGTTTATGAGAGGGATGAATCATGAGGGGTGGCGCGAACCCCGGGAGGAGGGTACGCCAGCAAAACACCTTTTCCAAATCTACAAGAGCCTCGCAATTGAAGCGGGGCTCTTGTTACATAGCATGTATGCCTTGAAGGATTATGTGTTCAAAATAAACACAATTACTGTTCAAGCATATCACCTCCACTCCCCAGCATTTGGCCCGAGATGTAGTTAACGAGCAATCATGCAATCAGAGTTTTTGCTAATGTTACCGTTTGACCGGCATCTGCTGCAAAGCCATCTGCACCAATCTTCTGAGCATATTCTGCCGTAACCGGAGCACCGCCTATGATTACCTTTACACGTCCCCTCAATCCGGCTTCTTCGATAGCGTTGATGGTGCTTGCCATGCTCGGCATTGTCGTTGTCAACAGAGCCGAAAGCCCGACAATATCCACATCGTCCTGAATAGATGCCAAAAACTTATCCGGGGTCACGTCTGTCCCTAGATCCACGACCTCAAAGCCAGCACCTTCTAACATCATACTGACCAGATTCTTCCCGATGTCATGCAGGTCACCCTTGACGGTACCCATCACTACCTTCCCAACCGGCTCCACCCCTGAATCGGCTAACAAAGGCCTGAGAATTTCTAATCCCGCCTTCATTGCACGCGCCGCGACCAACATCTCGGGTACGAAATACTCTCCCTCTTCAAAACGTCGTCCGACCTCCTCCATTGGGGCAATGAGCCCCTGTTGGAGAATATCCGCAGCTGATAAATTATTCCTCAAGGCCGCTTGGACTTCATCCAGAGTGGAGCTCATTTCGCCGTCTAATACAGCCTGATAGATTTTTTCTAATTCTTTCATGGTTCATCCTTGCATTTTGATTGCAGAGAATTGTTCTCAATTAATGGTGTCGAATCCTTTTCCCAGGTACTTTAATTGGCTAACTCTGCGGATACTTCGCACGAAATTTACCCACCAGCTCAGAAGCCATATTAGCCAAAGCGACCCCATCTGCCATCAACATCAACATCTGATAACCTTGTTCGTAACGCTGCCGGGCTTGCCCCCAGGAGCCGGCGATCGTCGCCAGAACTTTACCCGCTGCAAGCACCCTCTCCTCAATGCTATGGATAACGGCTTGCACCTCCGGATGCCCGGGAGCAGCGAAATGCCCCAGCGAAGTCGCCAGGTCCATCGGGCCGATAAAGATGCCATCTAAACCCTCTACCTTCAAGATCTCATCCAGATTGGCGACTGCCTCCGGCGTCTCGACCGCCGTCATGACGAATATCTCCGCATTAGCGTACTGCAGATAGTCCATGCTATTCTGGCCATACCCAGCCGCACGCGGGCTGGCGGCCACGCCTCGCACGCCACCTGGCGGGTATTTGCAGGCTTGCACTGCCGCATCGGCTTCATCAGCAGAATTGATATAGGGGAACAATATCCCATAGGCTCCAGCATCCAGGATACGCTTGACCAGCACAAAGTCGTTCCATGTGGCGCGCACCAGCGGCGACGTTGGACTGCCCTTCATTGCCTGTATCTGAGCTATCAGGGTCAAGATATCGCCCGGACCATGCTCCAGATCGATCATCAGGAAATCGAAACCAGCCTGGCTCAAGATCTCAGCCGAGAACGGGCTGGCAAGCTGCAGCCAGGCTCCTGCCGCTTTACCGCCCTCCTGGAGCCTATGCTTGAGTGGGTTGTAAAAAACCGGCATCGTTGTTCTATCCTTCACCAAGATGCAGTAACTTACGAATCATCATATCGTTCAGTTCCTCATAATTAGCAGGCTTCACCATGCGTCCGGTGTCATCGGCTTTAAAGCCATACTGTCGTGCCTGCTCAATCACTACCTTACTCCAGTAGGGATCCTTGCCAGTAAAAACACTGTGCTCTTCCAGGATACCCAACAACCAGGCATCTTCGGAAGAGACATTCTCGAATTTCCGCCATAGACCCGGCGGTAAAGAGATCAAGTCCCACTGACCGATCTCCGTTTCACCCATTGGTGGACATTCAGGGTCGTTACCCCAGTAAAAGCGCCAGCGCCCGGTTAGCGGCATAAACGCTTCGATGTAATCGTGTGTGTGGTAAGCGGGGCCATTTCCGGGTGGGGCCATCACCATCCCAATCTGGAACTTATGCGGGCTGCGCAAGGCAACATCCTGCTCATAGTCGGGATTCTCGCTGGCTGTATCCCCAATCACAGCATAATTCATCCGCTGGTGACCAGGCAAAATACTGTCGATAAACATCAGCGGGATGCCTTTCTCTTTGAGATCGGCGAAGCGCACCACCCGGCTCAGCATTTCTTCATTCGTATATTTTTTGTGTTCCATTCATCACTCCAATGTATTAATATTCTTATCTCCATTTGACTGAAACTCTCGCCCGGCGGCGAATAAGGAAATGATATTTTCAAGTGGCGTATCGCGATTGATGTTGTGACAGGGTGCCAGGATGAACCCGCCGCCCTCTCCCAGGTCGTGACTGCGGCGCGCCACTTCCTGCCGCACGATCTCCGGTGTCGCGTTGGGCAGGAACTGCTGAATATCAATTGCCCCGTGGAAGCAAATCTGCTTTCCAAATTCCACCTTCAGGCTAAGTGTATCTTCCAGCCCTTTGACGACAGTCTGGATCGGATTGAGGATGTCCACGCCGATATCAATAAGATCAGGGATGATTGGTCGGATGGCGCCATCACAGTGCATCAGCACCTTTCCCTTTGTATTAGATTTGATAACATCGATGACCCGTTTCAGATTCGGTTTTATGAAGCGCCTGAACATCGTTGGTGAGATCATAAGCGATTTCTGGGTGCCCTGATCATCGGTAATTACTACCACCTGCACATAAGGCCCCACAACTTTCATATAATTAACGTACATCTCGCATATTAGGCTGGTAATCTTTTCAAGCAGAGCATCGGCCAGAGAGGGATTAAGAGCAAAATCCATAAACAGCTTATCATAACCGCGCAGTTGAGCAGCTGTCTGCAACACTCCGACTTTGATTCCATCTGCCCCGACCACATAATCTGTTCCCGAGTACCAGGAGCGAGCCTGTTCTGCTAGACCGATAAACATCCCTGGATGATCCGGATCGGGCCATGCAAAAGCTTCTAGATCGCTTTGGCTCAATTCTGGAGAGCCAAGCGACTGTCCGGCGATAGCATAATAATCGCCGACCTCAGTGTACTTGTGCGGGGTGTGCCACATGTCCAGGTAACCCAGTTCGCCGTCTATCTCTCTTTCGCGCACACCCACCCAGTTGGGCACCACCCAGCGAAAATCGATCCCCAGCACTTGGAGCAGGTCTTCATCTAACACCATATTCTGAGCCATGCGGTCCAGAACGCGTCCCTCTCCTGGCGGCAGCCCCAGGTATTTGCGCAGAGGCGCGTAGACCGATTTATGAAACGAGCCGATATGCTTGCCGTAATCCAGCGGCGGCCGGTCAGGCTCCTGGTGATTAACTGCAGCCTCAAAGCGTTGGCGTGAGTTCATTACTTGACTTCCCGATTGAAAACCTGGTATTCGATTCGCAACAACCGACAGACCTCCACCATCTCGGCGACATACTCACCTGCTACGGCAGAAATATGGTTGGAGCCAAAATTACCAAGCAATACATCCCAATCTACATCTGCCTTGACAAAAGCGGTGGGTAATTGGTGAGATCCTCGCGCTTGTACAAAAGCCATCAGCTCTTCTGATGGCAGTTCAACCGTTTCCCCACTGAAGATACCCATACAATAATGTCCCGCCCGACGGTAAAGACGCGCCAGTGTCAGCGGCCCAGGAGCGGCGGTAAAATAAGTAATCGCGCCTCCACCTGGACGGTTGGCGGGACGCAGTTCCACCCGCGCCAGGTTCTCGTGCGGATCAGCTGACCGGGCGGCGTACCAGGTGCACAGTGCTCCACAATTGGGCATATACAACACTCCCAACGCCTCATTAACGTAGCTCACGTCCCCAAATAAGACCGGCTGTCCACCAGAGACCTGCTTGAGCAATTCCATCGTCAGGGCACCGTCACCATCCGCCTCACAAGCCATTGCTGTAGGCTGGCGCGGCCCATCGGCGTCATACGGTCCGGGTAGAAGTGCCGCGGTGATACACTGGGGCACATAATGCGAGCTTAAATCGGGCATACACTTGACCGCTACGAAATCGAGACCCTTCTCGGCGATGATATCCCGGGTCGCAAGGTAGCAACGCACCTGATAGGCCAGCTTGGCAGGGGTGAGCCCCTGG
Organism: uncultured Anaerolineaceae bacterium; assembly: GCA_964385625.1. Classification (GTDB taxonomy): domain Bacteria; phylum Chloroflexota; class Anaerolineae; order Anaerolineales; family UBA4823; genus FEB-25. The sequence goes on from CAYLPS010000036.1 coordinate 7,946, forward strand.
TCGTTGTAACCGATCGCAGCCACATTGGCAGTCAGCCACTCCATCGTGAATTGCACCTGAGCCTGGGGTACCAGGTCTGCTCGACGGATGATTTCTAGCTGGTCGATATGCTCGACGTCTACGCCGAACAGGGTGCGCCACTGCATCGGATCGATCGTCCCAGTGTCGATCCCTAATGACCGCCCGCCAAACAAGCCAAAAACTGCACCACGCAATCTTGATACCACAGCAGCTGCCCGCAAATAAGGCATCGCTTGTTCAGCGATTACATCACCATTCTCGTAATCTTCTCGCAAACGCCGATAGGGATAACCAATTTGGTCCAAAGCCCCGGCTGCACCCAGGAATCCTACCGTACCATGCGTAGCTGGGCTCTTATTCGAAAGTAATATAGTTGGCAACCCCAGACGCTGAATACCGTGCACCACCAGGTTAGGAGCAGTCCAGCAGGGTGTATGAGCGATCAACGCCTCCACACCCTGCTGTTGGAGTGCATCCACTTGACGGTTTATTTCGGACCGGCTGCGCGCTACTTCAGTAAAGCTCAGCAGTTCTATCTCTAACGCAGCGAAATACGACCGCGCTTGAGCATGGCGCGGCTCCGTCAAAGGACCAAACACTTTATCCCACTCATGCTGACGTTCATCACCGAAGGTGATCAGCCCAATTCGAGGAACACTCATCCTAATACCTCATAACAACCGATTGAGAGGGGTGTACTTAATGTCACCATCCGCAGGATAATTGCTTATTTTTCCTGCGAGCGCGGGTAAGCCTGGATCATCCGACCTCCATCGGGGTAAATAGTCTGCCCTATGAAATAACTCGAATCGTCGCTTGCCAGAAAGACAATGACGCGGGCGATCTCTTCACAGGAAGCGATGTAACCGATCGGGAGGCGTTCCATCAACACAGCGTGCTTTTCTTCATTGTTTACGACGCGCTCCATCAGCTCGGTCATCACAGGACCCGGCGCACACGCGTTGACCCGAATGCCCTTGCCGATCAGGGACAGCGCCATGGCCTTGGTGAGCTGGTTGACACCACCCTTGGCGGCGCAGTAAGGTACCTGGTCGGCGAGGGCAAGCACTGCCATCACCGAGGAGACGTTGACGATTACCCCTGGCTTGTTCTGCGCCACCATCACCCGCGCCCCAGCCTGGCTGAGCAAGAAGGTACCCTTGAGATCCACGCTCATCACCCAGTCCCAATCTTCCTCGGTGATATCGAAGAAGTTGGCGCTATGGTTAACTCCGGCGTTGTTAATGATAATATCTATTGTCCCGAAATGCGCCAACGTCTCGGCGACCAGGTGGTCGACCTGAGCCTTCTGGCTTACATCGCACTGTACGAACAAAACATTCCCGCCCCGCTCACGCAATGCCTGGGCAACTCGCTCACCCAGCTCAATGCTGCGCCCGGTCAAGACCACCTTTGCGCCTTCTTTGACGAACTCCTCGGCAACCGCCACGCCAATTCCTTTGGTAGCACCGGTAACGATGGCAACTCTATCTTTTAGTTTCATAACAGTCCTTCAGATCTCATTTCACGGGTGGCTTAACCCCTACCGGGTAGCGTTTTTGGATGTCGAAAATGATCGCGCTGACATAATCCACCACACGGTTGACCATCTTTTCCCCTTTTTCGCGGGTGGCTTTGGTCGGGTCGCCAATCACGCCATTCTCCAGCTCTTTGTACTCAGGACGAGCAAAGGTGCCTTCGAAATGATACATCATGCCTGGGCGCGGCACCATGCCGGGAGCGATGATGAAATCCCGGCTCACCAGTGGGTCACCGCCGCCTTTGACCGCCTTGCTCATATCAATGTATTGCGGGTACAGGTACAAGCCCATCGATGTTTCGGCTTCGTCGGCATGCCACATGTAATCCTCCAGCACTTCCTTGTCGTCCCGCAGAAAGTCATACCAGTGCAACGAGAGGGTGAAGTAGCCCTCTAAGCCCAGCTTGTGCACCGCTACCAGGGTCGTGGAAACCTGTCCATGGGCTGAAAGGATAATGAATTTATTGAATCCCGATACAGCTGCACCGCGCACAATATCTACTAGCAAAGCAATATGTGTATCATATCCCAGCGGGATCGTGCCGGGCATGTGCCAATGATGGTACGGGTGCGAGCCATACCACGGGCAAGGGATCAGCATTGCCCCGGTCTTTTTAGCTATTAATTCTGCCAGCCCCATGGCGTTATAGGCGTCTACCCCGATCGGGCAGTGCGGGCCATGCTGTTCAATGGCGCCAATCGGAAGGATTGCCACGTCGCATTCTTCTTTCGCCCAACGTAGCAATTCCGGGGCAGGTAATTCGTGCCACCATAGATATTTTCTTTCATTCATAGTTGCTTCTCCTTGTGTGAAATTAACTTGACTGTTTTTAGAATCTCGCCCAACGTTAACTCAGATCGTTCCAGCCGCTTCCAGGGCGATCAGATCATCCGACACCCCCATATCGGCGGCTAGCGCCAGTAATTCCTTGTACAGATTAGCGGGCAGCGGCACGCCCTCCCGGCGGCGCTGCAAGGCTTTGCGGTGTTCCAGCTCACCGGGGAGGTACATTTGACTTTGCGGATCCCACATGGGCGACTGTTTGATTCGCCGGAAATAGGCCCCCATGCGCTCTGCCATATCATCGCGGCTGATGATTGCTTCCAGGTTGACCGCAAGCATCATATGCCCGGTGTGGCTGGGTTGATCAGACTGCTTGTACATGCTCAGGATATCCTCACCGAACGCCCCGCCGTTGATCACCCCGCACAGGATCTCGACCACATAAGCCAGGCCTAACCCTTTGAAGCCACCCATCGGCAACAAGAAACCGGCAAAGGCGATATCGGGATCATCAGTCGGACGCCCCTCTTTGTCGGTCGCCCAATCCAATGGGATCTTCTCGCCCTTCTTGCTGGCCAGGAGCAGCTTGCCTCCTGCCACAGCCGAAAGTGACATATCCAGACAGAAATCGAACTCCTGGAAGGTGGGGATCGCAATGGCAATGGGATTATTGCCTATGATGGGCTTGCTTCCTCCAGGGGCGACGATATTCGGTCCCACGCTGGTCATCGCAATGCCAAGCATGCCGCGTTCGGCAGCAATCCGGGCGTACAGCGCTGCCGCGCCGAAATGGTTGCTGCGCACCACGCTGACCATGCCAATGTTGTAGTCCTGTGCCAGCGTAACCGCGCGCAACATTGCCTCCCGTCCCACAATGAAGCCTGGACCGTCGTCCCCATCCAGGACTTCGAGTCCGCGACCTCCGCGCAGCGTTCTGACCTGGGGTCGGGGGTTAATAGCCCGGCTACGTAGGCGTTGCAGATAAATCGGAGCGCGCAGCACGCCATGGGAATCAATGCCCCACAGGTTGGATAGCACCAGTGCCTGAGCGTGAAAGGCAGCATCCTCCGGCAGCATACCAGCGTGTTGGAATAACCTGCAAAGGAAGGTCTCTAATTGTTCATGTCGAACCAGCACTTCAGCTTCTGCCACGTTAAGTCTCCATTACTTCTGAAACATATATCATCCAAAATCTTCTTTGTCTGCTTGCTAATTCCGCTCAATCATCAGTCAATTGAAGATAAGGGAGGAATCCCGGCAGGCTCATGCGCAAACGGTAAAGACAGGTACTGGCAGTCAGGTACAGACTGCAAAAGTCGGAATCGCCCCAAATAAAATTAGCGGTTTGTTCAGGCATTTCAATCCATCCCACTGGGTTTGCCTGGGCATCGAATATATGCACCCCGCCTGGTCCGCAGCAGTACAGGTTGCCGGCCAAATCAAATTTCATCCCATCTGGCACTCCGGGTCCGTTGCCTCTTACTTCGGCCCAAACTTGGCCTCCGCTCAAATTGCCGTCCTCTTTTAGATCAAATACGCGGATATGCCCGCGAGGTGAATCGTTGACAAATAAACGCTCTTCTGCAAGGTCAAAACATAATCCGTTGGGATTCTCGAAATCATCTGCTAACAGCGTCAGGCCGCTGCCGTCCGACTGCATCCGATATATGCCCTGAAAGGGTAGCTCTTGTTGTCTTGGTATGCCTACTCGCGCGCGTCGTCCGAAATTTGGATCACTGAAATAGATGCTCCCATTACTTTTAGCCACAATATCATTTGGACTGTTCAGCTGCTTGCCTTGATACTCATCTGCAATAACCCTGTATGCGTCATTTAAATCTGTTCTGCTCACCCGACTGGTGGCATGCTCGCATGTCCACAGGCGACCTTGCTTGTCAAACGTGTTGCCATTCGCCATATGACTTGGCTGACGTAGAATCTGTGCGCCAAGCGTATCCTGCCAGCAATACATCCGGTCGCCGACTATATCGCTAAAGGTCAAGGCTATCTTGCCAGCATTCCAGGCAGGACCTTCCAGGAAATGAAAACCGCTTGCCAGCCGTTCGAGCTGCGCCTCAGGCTCCACCAGCTCCCAAAAGATCGGTACGTAAGCATGAAGACCAAACTGCATCACATATTCCTCTTGCTTCAACCCAACGGTCTGCCACCATCTACTGGGATCACTGCCCCGGTGGTATAGGTCAGATGGGTCGCTATTGCCAGCACAGCATTCGCCACATCCTCTGCGCTGGCCAGACGCCCAAGTGGGGTCTTTGCAGTCTGCTCCGCAATCATCGCCGGATCCATGCGACGGGCATATTCACCCATCACCCAACCAGGTGCAATAGCCACTACCCGAATTTCCGGCGCCAATGCCCGCGCTAGAGAGATCGTCATGGAGTTCAAGGCTGCCTTGGAGGCACAGTAAGCGACGTTGCTGCCAACCCCGGTCGTGCCGGCGATCGAGGACATGTTGATGACCAGACCACCTGGCGGTTTTTGCAATAGACCGCGAAAGGCGCGTACACAGGCAAACGCACCACGCCAGTTTACGCGGAAAATATCATCGATCAATTGATCGTCTAATCCTTCCAGGTCGGCATGAGGCACATAACGGGTGATACCGGCATTGTTGATCAGGATATCCAGCTTGCCGTAGCGCTGTTCCACATCATCCGCCACAGCAGCGAGTTGAGCACTGTCATCCACAGCCGCTTCGATCATCCAGTGATCTTGACCCGAAAGGATGGCTAATAAATCCTTGCTGGCCTGGTCGTTGCAGCGTTTATCCAATAGGATAATCCGCGCACCTTCCTGCGCGAGCCTGGTACAGATTACAGAGCCGATACCGCCGCAGGCCCCGGTCACCAGGGCAGTTTGCCCGTTCAATTTTTTGCTGTCTACCATCAAATACCTCAATGTCTGGCCCCTTCGGGCTGGTTATTCGTATTCGAAATGAGCGTACTTGGGTATATCCTGATCCCCATAGCGTCGAAGCCGCAGATCTGCCTGCTCTTTGTGTCCCCAGAAGCGTTCCAAGGCGCACAGACGAGAGGCATATTCGCCGATCATTACACTCGCTTCGGGAGTAATCTGCTGGTATGTGTGGGTCTTGATAAATTTGCCTACCCACAAGCCACCTGTGTATCGCCCTGCGCCTTTGGTCGGCAGGGTGTGGTTGGTGCCAATCACCTTGTCGCCATAAGCAACATTGGTCTCGGGACCCAGGAAAAGAGCACCGTAACTGTGCATATGATCCAGGAAGTAGCGCGGATTTTTAGTCAGGATTTCGACATGCTCAGAAGCAATTTTATCCGCCTCGACTACCGCCTCTTCATACGAATCAACCACAATCACCTGCCCGTAGGTGTCCCAGGAGACACGCGCCAGGTCGGCGGTGGGCATGATTTCCAATTGTTTCTCTACATTTTCAATCGTCGCACGGGCAAGCTCCTCGCTGAGCGAGATCAGCACCGCCGGCGAATCTAGACCATGCTCCGCCTGCCCCAGCAGGTCAACAGCGCACATCTCAGCGTCGGCAGTATCATCCGCCACCACCAGCACCTCGGTGGGCCCAGCAAACAAGTCGATGCCCACCCGCCCATATAGCTGCCGTTTGGCTTCAGCAACGTATGCATTCCCCGGTCCTACCAACATATCCACCGGTTGGATCGTCTCGGTGCCTAGCGCCATGGCAGCCACTGCCTGGATGCCTCCCAGGATGTAGATCTCGTCTGCGCCACCAAAATGCATTGCTGCAACCGTTGCTGCCGGTAACTCACCCTGGATTGGCGGCGTACAGGCAACAATGCGCGGCACCCCGGCAACCTTAGCAGTCAGCACGCTCATGTGCGCTGAGGCTACCATCGGATAACGCCCACCGGGGATGTAACAGCCAACGCTGTTGACCGGGATGTTTTTGTGCCCGAGCGTGACTCCCGGCAAAGTCTCGATCTCAATATCTAACAACGCTGCCCGCTGGGCTTCGGCAAAGCGCCGCACCTGGGCCTGGGCGAATTGGATGTCGGTAATCACCTGATCCGGAAGGCTGGCAATCAGGTCTTCGATTTGGGTTTGGGAAAGTCTAAAACTGGAAGGCGACCATTTATCAAATCGTTCCGAAAGCTCGCGTACCACTGCATCGCCGCGCTGCTCGATATCCTTGAGGATGTTTTCTACCGTTGTGCGGACTTTGGCATCAACTTCTTGCGCCCGATCGGAGCTGACGCCTTGTTTCAGGATCTTAGCCATTCAAAACCTCCTTAATCCATTTCTTCAGTCTACATTCTGAGGAACAACGAGTTGCTTCAATAAGGCAAACTCGTCGTAAATCATCCATTCTTCCAAAATCTTGCCATTTTTGATGTGCAGATGGCTGATGCCCATCAGGTAGATACGTTTTCCAGTGGGTGCTCCATATGGACCTGGCCCGCGATGGGTGCCCTGCAGGTTCCAGCGTACCATCACCTTGAAACCTTGCTGCTCATCGCCCATCCAATAAAGATGCTCAAGTGTTAAGTGAGCATCTGGAAATGCCGCCATCAGGCTCAGCAGGTGGGCCTTATATGGGCCGCGCCCGGTTAGCTTACGCGCCGGTATGGTGTGGCAAATAAAGTCCGGGGTGTAATAGGCGTCGATCTTGTTCAGCAGGCGCCAATCCCAGATCTCATGGTATGCGCGCCGCACAAAATCCTCGATGTCAAAGCTCGCTTCGCTGCGCGGTGGCATGCGGGCAGGCACGGACTGACCCTGAACGCGCTCCAGCTCGCCAGAGCTGAGATGCCGGGGAGTGATCTGTGGGGCTAACCGGACGGCAGCCTCATATGGATCTAGCCCCAATTGCAGGACAGCCGCCATTTCATCCCTGGCAATCCATTCTTCAATAATTCGGTTTTCTTTGACGAGACAGTTGGCGATGCCAATGCGCAAGATACGCCTTCCGGTGGGCAGGCCATAGACGCTGTAACCGGTGTTATGTCCAACCCATACTATGCGGTGGGAGGTGTGAAAACCTTCCTGGTCGTCCCCACTCCAGATGACTTCGTCGGCATACAGGCGCACGTCTGGGTAAGCTGCCAGGGTGCGGATTGTACCTGAAATGACTTCATCACGCCCGTAGCTGCGCCCTTCTGTAGTCCAGATCGAGATATTGTGGAGGTAAGTATCGTAGATTAGACCGATCTCTTTTTCCTCCCAGATGCGATGGGTGATTTTGACGATGTAATCGACAATATCGGTATATTCAGGGTCAAAGCCCGCCAATTGTTGGCGGCGGGGCTGGTCGTGTGTCAGCATTCGGCTGATATCACCTTTGGCGTGCAAGTCGATCTCTCCGTTTTCTTCACGCAAATCTTTCACTGGTTTTATGCTCATCAGACTACTTCCTTAGATTCTAAGTAACTAGAGGATCAAATCAGGAACCTGTTCCCGATTAATTTTTTACAGTCAGCCCCTATAGCAGCCAGTCGCTCACGCTGATGGGATGGTGCTGGCGGAACTGGTGTCGCATTCGACCAAAGACATCCACGCCCATTTGTAGAAGCAGATGGGAAATATCAAACGGTATCCAATTCTCAACAATTGTATTCTCGTCACAGCGGTAAAAATCCATTACTCGCACTGCCACCCGTTTTCCGGTCGGCGGCACGCCCAGATAATCCTTCCCTGTATGCGTGGCTTGCAAGTATCCCCAGCCACCTGTTACCGCATAATTTCCATCTCCAATGCGGATAAAGTGCCCGATCTCAGTGCCCTTGCGGTCAGGGAATGCCACCAAGAATGGGATTTGGTGATAATCCTCAAATCCCTGTAGACCACGTGTCGTGCCGATGCCAGCCGGACCATACCACATAAAGTTGGGATGCCAGTGCTTGACCATTTCCATCAGATCCAGCACCTGACGAGTAGGAGGCTGACCATTGTAATACCCAAGGGCGGTGTGCATGCGAAGCACCCGCTCAATGTTACGCTGAGATATGGCGTTATCCTGGGGCGATAAAATTACCCCATCATGGGTCATCGGGGGCAACCAGCGCATTTCCCGACCCAGGCTGGGCGCGATCGGCCAGTAGCCAACCTGGCGCATCAAATCAAGAAAGTCAATAAAAATATAGCTCTGCGCAATCTTGTTTTCACGCAACTCATGTCCCTCTGCAAAGCGCACAGCGACCACCTGTCGCGAGGCAGGTATGCCCAGCCAATCGTTTTCGAAGGTGCCAACATAATGACCCAGGCAAGCTACCATCCTTACACCGCGATACAATCCGCCCGCCACAATATCGTCCCGTCGTTCAGCGTCAGGAAGGGTGAGGCGCAGCGGTTTCCAAACCTTTTCAGCCATCGCCTCCCTACTGCTCAATTCGTTGATCGGATGTGATACATTGATCACAGCATTGGCATGGTAACCCGCCAGGATTGCTTCATCTAGCTCGGCTAGCGGCGCAGTGATCATCTGCTGCATGATGGCGATAATGCGCCGTTTATTAGCAATATTTTCAGCCTGGTCGATTGGCTGATACTGATAGATGTTCATTTGTGATACTTTGCCGCTGCGTTCATGAGATCTTTCCATTCCATTACGTCCCTTGTAGAATAAGAGTAACCGGTTACCTCACCAGTTGGCGGGCGTAGGTTAGCTCGCGCATTCTTGAAAACACATCAACGCCGATTTGATCGTAAACATGTAAAAGATCGACCAGTACCCAATTTTCACGGATTAGTCCATTTTCACAGCGCCAGAAATCCAGGCTGCGCATGGTGATTTTCTGGTTGGACGGGGCAATCCCCAGCCATCCGTCGCCGCTGATGGTCATACGCATCCCAGGCCAGGCTGTAAAGCCCACATAATCCCCATCCCCAAAGATAGCCCCATTTTCCAGAATCGCCACCCGGTCGGGCAGGGCTTTCAAAAAGGGGATTTGATGCCAGTTACGGAAGCCAGACAGGCGTCGCGCTGTCCCAATACCTGCTGGTCCATACCAGTTCATTTTGGGATGCCAGAAACGATCTAATTCCATGGCTTCGACCCCCTGAGATGAGCGGCCTAATCCTGTCACCATATCTAAGACAAGCTGAACACTGGCATCTGCTCTGGGCTTGTCATACGGCATAGGCACGATCCCCTCTTGGGTAGCGGGGCTAGGGGCGAGCCACTCAACCCCCAGGCTGGGCGACAGCGGCCAGGCTTTTGCCTGCAACATCACCTGAGGGATGTCCCATAGCGCCTGCATCTCAACCACTTTATCTCCCTCAATGCGGAAAAACTCATGGTAGCGCATGGCAATGGCATGCTGTGTTGGGGGGATACCCAGCCAGGATTTTTCAAATACACCGATGTAGTGACCGGCGCATCCCACCCAATTCTCGCCGTTAGACTCCCCAGACATCATGATAAAATCCCGGCGCTCCAAATCGGGGATGGCTGCCAGCAGGGGGCGGTATGCCTGTTCAAGCAAAGCTCCTGGCCCGTCCAAATCCTCGAATGGAAAAGCCAAATGGATTTCACAATCCGGGGCAAAAACCTCGCTGAACTGTTGATTCAGCGCCGCCGGCTCGCAATCATAGAGGGCAGCCCGAAATCTGCCGATAAGTTGTTTGTTTTGTTGATGAATATCGATCGACATGGTTCTTTTACTCCACATCATTAAAGTAATCTGGTGACTTTGATCCAATAAATTTCAATACTTTGCTGATGTCATAACCAGCTTGCTCGATCACACCAAGGATATCAATGAGCACCAAATTCTCTGTAAGCTTACGCTCGCCGGTCTCCCCATCCACCTCCACACGCCAAAAATCCATGTAGCGCATTCGTATTTTTTGACCGGTTGCTTTGATGCCCAACCAATCGTTAGCAAAGGTTGTGTCTTGATAGCCGGTACCGGCAACCCAGTCACCTTCAGCAATCCGAATAATGTCATGAGCGACTTTATCTGGGAACGCCTCAATGAAGGGTTTACGGTAAACATACTCAAATTCGTCCAGCCCGTTCATTGTGCCAATACCGGCGGGTCCCACCCAAATCATGTCATCCTTCCAGTAGCGCTGCATAATCCCGAGGACATTTTCGTTCAAGCCCCTATACATGTCGTCGATAAGCTGCTTGTTTTCGTCAGTGGACATATTTTCTACCCTTTCACTGCCCCGGAGGCCAGACCTTTGACTAGATTCTTCTGGAAGAATAAAATCACAATGATTATAGGGATGGTGGCAGAGACCGCCGAAGCAGCAGCTAATGTCAGGTGGCGAGGGTCTTCACCGCCCGTGAAACGGGAGATGGCTACGGGTAATGTCCAGGTCGTTTGCGCCAATAGCCGCACAAGCAGAAACTCGTTATAAGCAAGCAGGAGAGAGAAAAGGCCGGTTGAGATGATCCCAGGCCACATGATGGGAATAATCACTTTGCTAAAAGCTGTTAAACGGTTAGCCCCATCAATCATAGCCGCCTCTTCCAGTTCCTTGGGAATCTCCATAAAGAAGCTACGCAGCATCCAGATGGTAAAAGGCTGATTGATTGCAACCAATGTTACGATGATCAAAAAATAGGTATCCAGTGTATTGGTGGCATTTCCGATTGAGTAATACGGCAAAATGAAGGCCAAACGCGGCAGTGCCCGAAAGCCTAGCGCAGCGATCAGTATGAAGACAGCCAAAAGGCCAGAATAACGCGCCAGTGCATAACCCGCCAGGCAGCCGATGCTGAGGGAGACAATAACGGTACCAACGGTAACGATAATCGTGTTAATGAAATAATCATAGAACTTTGCTGTCTCAACTAAACGTGGAATCCCCCATAACAAAGCTACAAATCCAAAGGCTACGAATAGGTAAATCACTCCATTCGGGATGGGTATACGATTAGCAAACAACAACAATCCGATCAAAATTGCCACGGAAATTAATAGAAATAGTGCAATTTGGGTTCCATTCTCAGGCACGGATCGAAGCCATAGTTCCTGATAATTTTCCCAGGTGGGGGTAAAAAAGAACTTCGGCGTGCGCGAAAAAGCATCTTTCACCGTTTTGAAAGATTGCAGGGTAGTCCAGTAAAACGGCATCAGGCTGTATATCGCAAACAAGACGAGAATTAAATGGATGAATACACGTCCGATGGGGCTTTTTACCTTTTCCATGGTTAACGCTCCTCAACCTGCTCGCGATATGTTCGTATGAGGTTGGGAATCAAGATAATCATTATGCCAATAACAGTTAGAACTGCCATCGCATTGGCTTTTCCCAGTCTCTGTACTGTGACTGCAGTGCGGAAAGTATAGACCATGATCGTATCCGCCTTGTATATCGGGTTCATCTCTGAAAGGACAAAGACGTTGTCGAAGACGCGATAGGCATCCATCAACGAGATCAACAGAATAAAAACAGTCAGTGAGCTAACGTGTGGCAAGACGATATATCGAATTTTCTGCCAGCGGGATGCTCCATCAATCGAGGCCGCTTCCACCTGCTCAACCGGAAGCGTTTGCAACCCGGCAAAATAAGTCACCAGCGCAAAAGGGGTGACATACCAGATACCCTGGATAATGATCAGCGCTTTGACTGAAACCTCGGTGTAACGAAATCTCGTATCTAGTATCGTCTGATACAACCAGGTAAAGAGACCAGAGGGTTCAAAGAGCTGTTTGAACATCAACGTTCCAACAATCGGCACAATGATGAAAGGCAGCAGGAAGATGGATAGATAGATGCCCCGGGCTAATCTTGAAACCTGATCGAGCAGCAAAGCTACAGTAAAGCCGATGATGAGCTGCAAGGGCACAACGAAGACCATGTAAAGTCCAGTGAATTCAAAAGACTGCCAAAAACGCGGATCGGTCAGCACCCCAATATAATTTTGTAGACCGATAAATTGTGGATCGTTAATGTTGTTGTAGGTGATAAAGTTCATCCCCAACCAGATCGCCATGATCAAGGGGATCACCATCAGGAGGGTCATGATGATGATGCTGGGACCAGTAAACTGAAGGAAAGTGCGTCGTTTCATGAATAGCCCTTCCTGTATCTGTCATATCTTCCGTCACCAGCCAAGGTGAGGTATGAAGTATGAAAGGCTTCATACTTCATACCTCTTAGGTCAACTAAAGCGATGTTTACTTAATATATCCTTGTGCTTTCGCCTCTTCGGTGTAGGCTGCCGCGGCGGCGTCTAGCGCTTCTTGGGATGTCATCTCGCCACTGCCGACCAGCGGCAAGAATTCACCCAGCTTGGCCCGGACGATACCAACGGCTGGTTTCTTGTCATAGATGCCTATCCCTTCAGCAATGGTTTGTCCAACAGCTGCCAGGTACGGGCCACCATATTCGGCAACCGACAGGCGGGTAGCGAGACCAATCTCAGCAGCATCGCGCTGGCTGCGTTCATCGGCGGCTTCCATGATAATACGGAAAATCAGGTCAGGGTCATTGGTTGTCTTGGCCGGGATCATGTAATAGTCGTTCCAGGCTGATCCGGCACGGGGACCGCCTGCCTCTACACGTGGAGCCGGCGCAAAAGCGATCACATCAGTCAGCTCGGTGCGCTCGGGATCAAGCATGTTTGGCGCCCGGCTGGCCCATATGTTCACGAAAGCTACCGTGCCAAGTTCCATACCAATTTCACTGTCATCGATACTGAAGGTCATTCCATCGGGAACCATACAAGCATTGGCAACCTCCATCAGCTTATCGACTGCCTTCACTCCAGCTTCCCCATTGAAGATCGGCATGTTACTCTCATCCAGGAAGTCGCCTCCAAAGGCGCGTAGAAACTGGAAGAACTCGATCTCCCACGCCCAGCCTGCTGAAAGGTTTATCGTGAATGGTACATCAAAGTCCGGATTATCTAAGCCAATGGTATTGCAGATTTCGATAACCTCATCGTAGGTATCCGGCACGGAAAGCCCCAGTTCATCAAAGACATCTTGCCGGTAAATCAGGTGCAGCGTATTGCCAACGATTGGCACGCCGTAGATCTGACCATCAATCGTTACGCCTTCCCATGCTTTTTCAGGGATGTCACCCAGATTGTACTGATCCCAATATTTGTCGATCAAGTCATTGAGGGGCATCATCCAGCCAACGGCGGCCCATTCGCCGACCTGGGCGTTGGCGCCATGCACGATGTCGTATGGCGAATCTCCACCGGCAGAAAGCGCCAGGCGTACCTGCTCTTGAGCATCGGCCGAGGCTAGCAGATTGGTATTCACGGTGAGGTTCTCAACCTTATTGCATTTTGCCAGCTCTTCGGCATAATAATCGGTAATCGGGAACGACCAGCCAATCATGTTGATTTCCACAGGCTCAGCCGGCGGCTCAAGGTTGCATTCCGTTGGATCGACGATGACTTCGACTTCCTGGGGAACAATAACTTCCTTCTCAACCTCGACCGTCTTCACGACCTCGACAGTTTCAACGACGGTTTCCCCTTCTTTTTCAACGACGACGGTCTCAATGACCACTTGAGGCGTAGGCGTAGCGCAAGAAGCTAGTAAAAACCCCAGGACAACCAACAGGCTCAACAATTTATAGCTTTTCATCTCTTTCTCCTTATCATCATAATTTGAATTGAGCAGGTGTTACAACTGTTTCCTCGTCATCAATTGGCAGGTGCACCTCCTGAGAAAGATATCCTAAAATCCGTATGCGAATCAGGATGGGGCAGTCAGTACATAATCAGAGGATCACTTCATCCTCCCCGCAACTTTGACAATCCCGTCACACACAGTGCTTGCATACGTATGCAAGGGTTAATACATTTTGTGGCTTGCTTGCTTTCATTTCTGGCAATTTTTCACTCTCCTGACCTCAAACTTTTCGTGCAGAGTTGCGGATCACAATTGTAGGGGCGATCACCTTGTTCACAGTTTCTGCTTTGGGATCAGCTATTGCGGTTAACAATTGATGGATAGTAGCTTCCACCATCTCTTTAAATGGCTGGCGAATCGTAGTGAGGGAATAGGCTGACCAAGAGGCCATTGGGATATCATCAAAACCGATCAACGAGAGGTCCTCAGGAATGCGCAATCCTAACTCGTAACGCGCCGCATCCATCGCACCTATGGCAGTCATGTCATCGGCGCAAAAAAATGCGTCAGGACGTTCCGAACCCCGTAGTAATAGTTGCGCGGCTGAGTAACCAGCTTCATAAGAATAATCCCCTGTGGCACGCTTCCAGAGCTTCTCCCCACGTTCGTTCAAGCGATCTATCAGGCCTCGCTCTCGATCTTGATTGGTAGAGCTGCCTTCTTCGCCGGCAATGTAGGCAATTTTTTGGTGGCCGGCATCCAGGAATGCATCCGCCACCATGCGACCTCCGGCATAGTTATCACAACGGACTACGTGAGTATCCCCGGTCGCAGCATAACGGTTAAACAACACGACTGGAGTGCCATTGCGGGTAAACTCATCAGCCAATCTTGAAGATAAGGTCGCAGATGTAATCACGACCCCATCCACCTGGTACTGCAAAGCCATCGGTAGGGTTTTATTGACTTCATCATCATCGGCAATATCAAAGAGCAACGTCCAGTAACCATATGCCTGCAAACCTCGCGTAAATTCTCGGATAATGCGGGCATAGAATGGTTTCGATAGGCGCATGACCACAACGCCAATGATTCGGGTGGATTTGCGAATCAAACTGCGGGCAATCGCATTAGGTCGATAATTCAACCTTGA
Source organism: uncultured Anaerolineaceae bacterium (assembly GCA_964385625.1). Lineage (GTDB taxonomy): Bacteria > Chloroflexota > Anaerolineae > Anaerolineales > UBA4823 > FEB-25. Next base: position 22,960 of record CAYLPS010000036.1, read on the forward strand.
CGCTGCGTCTAACACTCTCTGGCGAGTCTCTTCCGACACACTGGCGCCCGGCGTGAAGGCACGCGATACCGCCGCCTGAGAGACACCTGCCAGGCGCGCTACATCGATCTGGGAAGCTGGTTGTGAAGAGGAATATTTCTGAGAAGAGTCGTCGTGATTATCCACTTAGCTATTCATATACCTGGTCAGATATTCAGGAACCGACTCGAGCTTCGAATGTGGCAGATATGGCAGTGTGTATACGTATTCATGAATACGTATACAATATAGCAGATTTTTTTTCGTTTGTCAAGTACGCTTTTTAATAGTTATCGCCCCATGACCGAAGAAAAGGTGCAAGGTTACCTTGCATGGCTGCGGGGTTTGCACTATAATGCAGGTGACAATTAAATAAGGCGGATGATATCAGAACGACCCAATGCCATCCCGCCCTACTGACAAGCAAACAAACCGAATAATTCCACCCTGCTCCGGCAGGAACACACGCAAGACACAGAAAACTGAAACGTTGGGTGCATCTGTGTCTTTTTGTTTAATCTCGACGTCGCACATCGGCTGACACGTAGCTCTCGCTGGTGACCCGGGCGCGGTTGTGACCTAACTGGCGGGAAGTGTTCAGCAGCGCTTCAGGGTCGCTAGCACCGGCGGCAACATTCCGCTGGTACTCCTCGACAGCAAACGCCTTGCGGAAGCCATGCGTACCCAGCTCCGGGATGCCCAATTCCTGGCAAGCCTTGCGGACTCGCTGCCGGGCGCGATCTGGAAGCGATTTACGTGAGGTGAAGATGTGCCCATCCGGCCGCTGCTCTCCAACGGCTCGCAGGGTTGCCAGAAACTCTCGGCTGCTTTCCTGCACCTTAACATCACGCGGGCGACCACCCTTGGTGTGGTTGACGTTGCCGGTCAGAGTGATTATCCCTGCCTCGAGGTCAATATCCTGGGCGTGGAGATAAGCAGCTTCGCTGACTCGCAAACCGGTCAACCATATCGCCCGCAATAAACGCGCTACAGTTGGATCATCCCGGGTAACATGGGTGATTATCGCCTCAGCCTGTTCATCCGTATATGCCAGGGGACGCGGGTCAGAATGATAGCCGCTCACCGCCTCTTCACCTGCATACGGTAAGAGCGGAGGGCAATCAGCTGGGAACATGCCGGCTTTTCGGCAGGCTTCGTCCAATTTGCGGATCGATGCAATCACCCGCCCGATATAACCACCGCTGTTCTCCCGGCGAATGTGATCAGCGATGAAAGCCTGAGCCATCTCGGGGGTGACCTGCTCCAGGTATCGCACCCCTTGCCAATGTTTCTGGATAAAGTGTGCAAACTGGCAGGTGTCTGTGACCATGCATTGCATCGTCGCTATGCCGCGGATCATGCCAGTTCGTCCGAATTTCTTGTCGTGATAGCGCCTCCGCCCAGGTCGAAAGACGCCTTTCAGGGCTTGCTGCATCTGGTAAACAAGACTGCCTCTTTTGCTCATAGGTTTCCTCCACGGTGAAACAGCAGGTAGACCTGCCGGGTAGGGTTTTCCCTACGTTTCCTATCATCATGTAACCAACTGCTTTCACGACGCCAGACCTCGTTCGGGCAGCTTTCCGGCTGCACTCCCTTCCGGGAGGGCCACAATAGTGGCTGGGGTTGCTTGAGCTGAGGCCCACGGCCTGAGGGAGCAACCGAACCCCCAGGACACGCGCTTCCAGCGGTAGGGCGTCGGTATCCGCTGGAGGATGAGATATTCCTAAAAAATATATTAGCTTGAGGCGACCTCCTTTCATGGGTTTATCGGCATGGTTTTTTACGATATTGGACCCCTACCGTTCTAGGACCGGCTTGCGTTTCTGGGGATCCTGGATGGATAATGCTGCTGACGTGCACCGGACTGAAGCAATCAGCCCTCACGTGAAAGAGAGTTTTGAAACGGAAGCAGCATAGGGCTTCCGGAAACAACGTTTTGAGGTGCTGGGAATTGCGCAGCGCCTGGCTGAGCCTGGAGCATGGCGTTCACCATCCCGGCGAACATCTGGAACATGCCTGCCCAAAGGACCATCTCAGCAGTATTCGCAAAGAGACCCGCAGCAGGCAGGGTATTGAATGGGGGTATGGATTGCCAATCCTGGGTTGGTACGGCTTCCTCAGTAGATTTGGACGGATCCGAATGCAACAACTGGTCGACCACGCTGCGAGCGCTGTTCGCCAGGCGGGCTTCTTCTTCCATCGCCAGCTTGACGTAGCGGCGGGACATGTCCAGGGTGGAATGCCCCAGGAGCGCCTGAAGCTTGATCAGGTCATTGCCCTGCTTGAGCACGAACTGGGTGGCAAATGTGGCGCGGAAGCGGTGCGGTGCAGCGTTCTTGACCCCAGCTTTCCCAGCCCATAACTCCAGTCGTTTGGCGACATGGCGCGGTTTCATCTCCCGACCTTCATCGGTCAGGAACAGGAACAGCTCGCCAGAAGGTCGATAGCGGTCAATATATTCATGCAAGACCTGCGCAGCAGCCACCCCTAAAGACACGCTCCGCCGCTTGCCACCCTTCCCGTTGCGGATCACCAGCTCGCTCTCCGTCAGGTCGGTTTGCTGAAGGTGACACAGCTCCTGGCAGCGCAATCCGCTGTCGGTGAAGATGAACCACATCGCCAGGTCACGGAATTCTGCCGGGGTAACAGGCTGCACGCTCAACATAGCCAGGATTTCGTCCGTCTGGAAAGGCTGGGTCTCCCTGGCGTGCACCCGCCGGAATTGCAGATCTGCTGCAGGGTTTGTCGCAATCCATTTCCGGCGCTGGCACCAGGCAAAGACGGCTTTGATGAACTTGACCATCTTTTTGACCGTGGTCTCGCCAAGAGCTGGGAAATGGTTGCGATCATCCAGGATCGCCACCAGCGCCTGGAGCTGTTCCAGAGTGATCTCAGATATCTGCGTTTGAGCAAGGTCAGCGATAGCAGCTCCTCGCAGGATCTGATTCGCCAGGTACTGGTACTGCTCACAGGTGCGCGGGCGGACGGATATCTTTTTAGAGCTAAGAAATCGTTCGATTGACGAAGCCAATGTCTCGGGCATCACCACACTTCTCCGGGTAATTGATGCCATGAGTGTAGCAACATCACCAAAGTTTTCCTATCCCGGTTATGAATTGTTCATGAATTCTTCATGATTTTGTTGGAGGTGTACCCATGACGATCTCGAACTGGCTGGAAAGCCCTGATCAATTTCGCAAATTGCTCACCGCTCTGGTGAGCGACAGGTGGGAACAGCTTATGGACAGCCTGTCCATGGAAGATCCCGCCTTGCGCCAGTTTGCCGCAACGCAATGGGCGCAGAGAAGGCTGCCCGAGGAGCCAGACGCTCTGGCTGTGGCAGCTCTGCTGATCGCTTACCATTTCCGTTGTTTGTTGGTTGATTCGCTGCGTTCCTATAACCTGCCGGAAAATGAGCTACAAGAAGAGCTAAACGTTACTCTGTTACTGCCGCTCTTTATCTGGCCAGCGTATCGCATCTGGATTTTGCAGGAATCACCTCCTGGTTTACGGGTCAACCAGATGGGTGCTGTCCAATGGCTCTTAGATTCCAAACAGCGCCAGATGGGGTTCTCAGAGCTGGAGATCGATGAGCCTGACAGCCGGTTGCTCGCCTATCTGGAATTGAAGCGAAACACGACCAACCTCAGCCGCTGGATCAAGGCTGGTTTGGATCGCCTGTATCACGCCGTTCACACGGCAGTGGTTCAGGCGCCACCAGCTCGGCAGAAACCACCAGCTGTTATTAGAGAAAGTTCTGACACAGACGAGTCGGGTAGGGATGTTCAGCAGGATATTCAGGATAGCGGGATATCCCGCCCCAGCGAAATCGTCTTATCTGATATAGCTTTGGGAATCTCTGAAGACGAATCTGCATGGTTCGACTCACCAATTTTCAAACCCTATTTATATTGGCAGGAGGCATCGCAGACTTTCCGGGAGCTGCACCGAAATGGCTTGGCAGTTCCATCCCTGACCCAGGTCGCCAGGGCAATCATATACCGCAAGATGCTTGCCTCCCACCTGGATATTGGGCAGCAAGCCCTGGCGCTCGAATTGCTCTCCGATTTGCCTGATTGGATAGATTTGGATAATCTTGGGGATCAAAGCATCACTCTCAAGAATATGGAATATCGTTGGCGACAGTTCCATAGCTCAGATCCGACGCTTCTCGTCAAGGCATTACTGGAGACAGATCTACTTCAGATCGCGAGTCAGGACGGGCGTATCTGGTTTAGCCAGCAATTGATCCACGATTATTATTTGTCTTTGAAGCATGTGAAAAGCAGGCGCTCAACGAACCCCATTCCGCCTGCTGGTGTATCGCTATCAACCTGGCTGTATTGGATGGTTACCCATTGGATGGAGAATGGCGTTCCGGAGAATGCTGGATTGATTTTGTGGTATGCGGCTGGCTCCCTACCGGGATATACGTCCGGCACCTGGAGGCAAATTGTTAATCTCCTGAGGCACTTTCCACAAAAGGTCTTAAGTCATGGTTATTTTCGACTTCTTGCTTCCCTTGCTCGAGAAGCACTTTCAAAGCACGGCAGTAATCTGGTCAAGCCCTTAGAATGGCTATCCAATTTGGATCTTCAATCAGCTCAAATTTCACCTTCGCAGGCTATAAATTCCCATCAAGAAACGGATAATATTCTTCTGGAATATACGGCTGGTATAGAGGATTTTGGGGTTGTCTCGAATTCAGATCCCCTTTACACCTTGGAAACCGCTATAGGATATGACCGAACCAGTAGAAATAACTACTGGCACAGAAAACATGCTTTTTCCGCTTTGAGGGAACTCAAGCCTACAAAGGCAGTTTATGTTACCTGGCTGCCATTCGTGTCTCATCAGAAAACCATGCAAGAATTAATTCTTGATACTGTACGCAGGGAAGTAAATTGGGATATTAGGTTGGCGGCCGCTGAAGTACTGACTGCCTGGGGCGCACAAGAAGTCAAACTAATGCTTGAGGAGCGTGAGATCAGGGATTTACCGGTTGAGTACTACAATCGAGCCAGGATTCTGAAAGGTGCCCTTGAAGGCATTCCCGGCTATATAGATTGGGTATAAAGTAATGGAGCAATTTTCCGTAATCAGGTATAATTTTATCCAGCGAATGTCCAAAATAGGGAGCATCTGATTCGTCATTCTCCCCTTTCGCAATTAGGCAAAATTAAGGGCATCTGATTCGTTTTTTATTGGGTCAGAAGTATCAAAATCGCCCCCGTAGCTCAATGGACAGAGCATCTGACTTCGGATCAGACGGTTGTGGGTTCGAATCCCGCCGGGGGCGCCTATATATGGGGGGAAATATTCAATCAACCCCCACATATGCCCATAGTTGAATAAGTGG
>CAYLPS010000037.1:0-28036 GCA_964385625.1 uncultured Anaerolineaceae bacterium
ATACTATACTGTGGGTGTTTGTGTCACAAAGTGGGTTAAAGTGGGAGCGCTGGCCATTCCAGCGCTTCTTGCAAATAAGGGATAACTAGAACATATGTTTTTAGGTGAGTACCGACACAGCATTGATAACAAATACCGCCTGACCGTGCCGGTTCGTTTTCGCGAATTGTTGAGTGAAGGCGCATTTATAACCCGGGGATTTGACCGTAACCTGATGGTGCTGACGCCTAAAGCTTTCGAGAATTTAGTTGGAACTATTTTACAGAAGAGTATTACCGACCCGTTGAACCGTGCCTTGCGCAGGCTGATCATTGGCTCTTCCTCTCAGGTAGATATCGACAAAGTGGGACGGATCTTGATTCCCCTTTTCTTATGCCAGATAACGGGGATAACCAGTGATCAGGAGGTTGTGCTGATTGGGCAAGGTAATTATTTCGAGATATGGTCGGCGGGTGAATGGGCAGTTCAACAGAAGTCATTAGATGAGGCAGAGGCGAATACCGAGCGGTTTAAGGTTTTAGATCTTTCTACCAGTTCTGGCTAATTTACAATTTACCTGGTGATGATACACCAACCAGTACTTTACAATGAGATTATACACGCGATGCAACCTCACAGGGGAGGTCTGTACGTGGATGGCACCGTTGGGGCAGGAGGGCACTCCTGGGGTATTTTACAGGCAAGCAGCCCGGATGGCCAGCTGCTCGGGATGGACGTGGACCCACAGGCACTCGAGCTAGCGGGCAAGAAGCTGGCGGAATTCAGCGGGCGGTGGCACCTAGTGCAGGCTTCTTATGTCACCCTCAGGGAGCGGCTGGAGGAGCTGAAGTGGGAGAAAGTGGATGGTGTGCTGTTAGACCTGGGACTTTCGTCCATGCAGCTCGACACAGCCTCGAGGGGTTTTTCCTTTCAGGTGGAAGCTCCCCTGGACATGCGCTTCGACCCTGAGGGAGAGGTGAGTGCGGCTGACCTGGTGAACCAGTTGGGTGAGGCTGAGCTGGCTGATTTACTCTACCGGTTTGGTGAAGAACGGCGAGCGCGCCAGGTGGCACGGGCAATCGTAGCAGCCAGGCCTGTCACCACGACCATCCAGCTGGCAAGGGTGGTGGCAAGAACCACTCGAGGCGGGAAGCGTGGTATTCACCCGGCCACACGCACCTTTCAGGCATTACGCATCGCAGTGAACGGCGAGCTGGAGGCGCTCGAGCAGGTTTTACCGCTAACCCCTGAGGTGTTGCTACCCGGGGGCAGGCTGGCAGTCATTTCCTTCCACTCGCTGGAGGATCGCATCGTCAAGCAGTTCATGCGCAGTGAGAGCAGGAATTGCATTTGCCCACCCGGGCAACCGGACTGCACATGCGACCATCGGGCAAGCTTGCGGGTATTGACAGCCAAACCCATCCGCCCGCAAGAGGAAGAAGTAGAGAAAAATCCGCGTTCCCGCAGTGCCCGGTTGAGGGTGGCGGAAAGGATTGAAGAGAAAACGTAGACAAAGTGGCATAAGAATTGCAAGCCTGCACTAGAAACCCGTTTCCTTTTGATGATGGTTGAGGTTCGAAGTTGGGACGTTAGAATAAAAATGAAGCAGTTCATGATTATCAAAGGATAGCGGGTTTTTAGATAGGTGGAATAGATGGAAAATATTAACCGTATTACCCAAGCTTATTCACAGGCGCCATGGCGGAAACAAATGTACATGATCGGGGTCGTGCTATTGATCCTGGTAAGTGTGGCCATCGTGGCCGGGATATACCTGAATGTTACGGCGCGAGCCTCGGCGGTGGGCAGGCAAATCCAGGAGATGCAAGTGCGCGTGTATGGATATCACTACTTGACTGGTGATGCGGGTGAAAATTACTTGCCGATCGAGGAATTGGAGCAACAGATTGCCAACCTCAACGGCCAATTGGCTTACCTGACTTCATACACGGTAATGCAGCAGCGCGTGAAGGACTTAGACCTGGAGCAGTTACCAGCGGACCAGATTATGTACATCGAGGTGCCGGGATATATGGAGAGGCAGACCACGTCATTGGCACCTCCACCGTTACCTGTCGTGGTGAATGCACAGGTGATAGATCCACAGTTTCGGGAATCGTTATTTGACTGGGTGACCGAACAGGTGCAAAATACTGCCCAAATATTACGTGAGGCAATCCCATGAGCCGCTATTTAGCTGACCAGGCAGTGCCAAGCGGTAGATTGCGCAACCGGCAACCCGTTGGCGAGAAATCAGAAACCAAACACTCATCGTGGGAAAAATCCGGTCAGGCTCTGACCGGTTGGCGCTTTAATTTAATATTAGTATCATTTGTGTTGGCTGGTGTTATGATTATCGTCCAGCTAATCAGACTGCAGTTCAGCCCTGAACGCAATGAGTTTGTTTCGCAGGGTGAGCAATACAGCCGCACCCTGCATACTTTCTACCCCCCGCGCGGTGATATTTACGATCGTTGGGGGCGTTTATTGGCAGGCAGCACACTGGTATATGAGATTGGTGCGCAGGTAGGTAGTGTAGATAACCCCGAATCTATCGCATTCGCAATGAGCTCAGTATTGAAAAATCATCCAGAGTATGACTATGCTGGTTATTCGGATGACATTTACAACGTGATCCATAAGGCACAGATTTCTGGCAACACATACGTCCAGCTGGCAGATTTCGTTACGCCTGAGGAGCTTTCGCAGCTGCAGGAATGGGCGCGTAATTACGACGATTTGCCAGACGTGGATTATGGCGAAACCGGGAAACCCAGCCTGAATGGCCTGGTGTACCGGCCGCGCCTGCAGCGCTATTACCCGGAGAATGAGCTGGGATCAAACCTGCTGGGATTCGTGAACCGGGAGGGCGATGGTATGTTCGGCGTGGAAGAGGAATTCAACGACCTGTTGGCTGGAGAGCCTCAATCGGTGTGGATGACTCTGGACCCGTATGAAGTGACCGAGATCCCGCAGCTTAAGGCAGGCGCTGATATCGTCTTGACCATTGACCGTGAAATCCAGGCAGCTGCAGAGGAAGTGCTCGATAAGGGAGTAAAAGACAGCGGGGCAGACGGTGGGGTCGTCCTGGTGATGGATCCCAATACCGGAGAGATGCTGGCAATTGCAACTACGCCCAGACTAAACCTGAACGAGTATTACAACTATGCGGATGTGTTCACCGATAATATTCCATTCAACCGGGCAATCAGCCAGGATTATGAGCCGGGTAGCGTGTTCAAGGTACTCACCATGGCAGCAGCCCTGGATGACGGTGCAGTGACGCCTGATACCGAGTTCTTGGATACAGGCTCGATCCAAATTGGCGGTATCACCATCCACAACTGGGACTGGGGTGCATGGGGGCCGCAGAACATGGAAGGCTGCTTGGCGCACTCCCTGAACGTGTGCCTTACTTGGGTAGCCACCCAATTAGGGGCAGGCCCGTTTTACCAGTACATGCAGAATTTTGGGCTGGGGCGGATCACAGGGATTGACCTGGCAGGTGAAGCAGCAGGCAGGTTGAAGATTCCCGGAGATACCGATTGGTACGAAGCAGAATTGGGGACGAATTCATTTGGCCAGGGTGTAGCGGTCACCCCCATCCAAATGGTCATGGCAATCTCCTCGGTGGCAAATGCCAGAGGCGAGATGATGCTGCCGCACGTGATGCGCTCGATGGTGCGAGAAGGTTTTCAATACACGCCAACACCGCAAGTGGTTGGCACTCCAATCACCGCCGAGACGGCTCGCCATCTGACCGATATGCTGGCCCAATCGCTGGAAGGTGAATCATCTGATGCACTGGTGGAAGGCTATCGGGTGGCTGGGAAGACCGGTACTGCGGAAGTGGCCACACCCATGGGTTATTCCAGCGACCTGACCAATGCATCCTTTGTAGGCTGGGGGCCGGTGGGAGACCCACGTTTCATGGTTTACGTGTGGCTTGAGAAACCCACCAGCTCTCCATGGGGCTCTGTAGTAGCTGCCCCGGTATTTCACGATATGGTTGAACGCCTGGTGGTGCTGATGGATATTCCTCCCGACAGCGTGCGCCAGGGATTGGAAAAACCGTAGAGGATAATTTGTGATCTCTCTGGCTGATGTTCTCGAGTCATTGACGGGCATACGCCCGCAGCAGGCGACCGGAAAAATCACCGGCGCAGAGATCGATTCGCGGCAAGTTACACCAGGGATGCTTTTCGTAGCCTTGCCGGGAGAACATCATGATGGGCATGACTTCGTCAGCGAGGCTTTCTCGGCCGGGGCAAGATACGCGTTGGTCAAGCGGGATATGAGCAACCAATTGGCCTGCATGGACCTGCGAAGCAAGCTGCAGCCAGAAGCACTCCATGACAGGCTTGCCAGGCTCAATGAGCCGTTTTGTATCGTGGTGGATGACGCGTTAATCGCTTTGCAGCAGATCGCACAGTTCTGGCGAGGCAAACTTAACCTTAAAGTGATCGGCATCACCGGCAGCGTGGGTAAATCTACGACCAAGGAAGTGGCTGCGGAAGTGCTCAGCCAGCGTTATAAAACATTGAAGAACAAGGGCAACCTGAACAATGAGATCGGCCTGCCGCTCAGCATTCTAAACATGACCGAGCAGCATGAACGGGCGGTGCTGGAAATGGGTTTTTACGTGCCGGGTGAGATCGAATTCCTGTGCAGGCTGGCCAGGCCACAGGTTGGTGTGCTCACCCTGATTGGCACGGTGCATGCTTCGCGAGCCGGCAGCCAGGAGGAAATTGCCCGTGGAAAATCCGAGCTGGTTAAATCGCTACCGGAAGATGGCTACGCCATCCTAAATTATGATGACTTGTTGGTGAGAAAAATGGCTGATCAAACCCGCGCCAGGGTGTTTTTCTACGGTCTTAACCAGGGCGTGGACCTGTGGGCAGACAATGTCGAGAGCGTGGGATTGGAGGGAATACGCTTCGACCTGCATTACCAGCGAGAGAAAAATCGCCCGGCAGAGGTGTTGCACATTCGAGTGCCGATGATTGGCAGACACTCGGTGCAAACAGCCTTAAGAGCGGCAGCCATCGGCCTGGTGGATGGGCTCACCTGGCAGGAGATCGTTAACGGTTTGCGCTCATCAAGCAATGAGCTGCGCTTGATCCCCGTACGGACGAAAAGCGGCGCCTTGATCCTGGACGATACCTATAATGCCTCTCCTGAATCGATGCTGGCAGCGCTTAATTTACTGAATGACCTGCCTGGTTATAAAGTGGCGGTGCTGGGTGACATGCTCGAGTTAGGCCAGTATGAAAGACGCGGGCACGAGATGGTGGGGATAAGGGCGGCAGAGATCGTGGACGAACTGGTGACGCTGGGAGAACGCAGCAAGATCATTGCCGATGCAGCCCATGAAGCCGGCTTAGCGGCAGAAAAAATCACCAGGCTGGATGACGTTGAGCAGGTGATTCGATACTTACAAACAAACCTAAAAGCGGAGGATGTGATCTTAGTTAAAGGTTCCAATCTGATGAGAATGGACCGAATTGTTTCTGCTTTGGAGTATTCCGAATGAGAGAGAGCGCTTATGCCCTGGCATTGGCGGGATTTTCGTTTATGCTGACGATTATCTGGGGAGAGCCACTGTTACGTATCCTGCGCCACTTGAAAATCGGCGAATCGATACGTGTGGAAGGCCCGCAGCGGCATATCTTCAAATCGGGAACACCAACATTGGGGGGAGTGCTGTTCATTCTGCCGGTGTTGCTGGTGACCGTGCTATTCAATGCGGCTTCCTTCCTGGGATTTACCGTGTTAGGGCGTTCCATATTCTTACCCATGGGCACGTTGATTGTCTTTGGACTTTTGGGCTCGGTGGACGATTGGAAAAAACTGAGAGGCCAGAGGGGCGAGACACGCGGGTTGAAGGCGCGGAGCAAATTCATCATCCAGATTGTGCTAGCCATCATCATTTCCATTGGTTTGCAGTACGTTTTGGATGTTCCCCAGGTGTACCTGCCATGGATGGAACGGGAATTCAGCCTGGGGATCTGGTACGTGCCCATTGCAACGCTGTTAATCGTCGGTTTCTCTAATGCGCTCAATTTTACCGACGGGTTAGACGGCCTGGCAGGGTTGATTGCAGCAACATGTTTCGCGGCTTTTGGAATGATTGCATTATTACAAGGGCAATTGTACCTGGCCAGGTTTTGCTTTACACTGGTGGGTGCTTTATTTGGCTTCCTGTGGTTCAACGTGTACCCAGCATTGCTGATTATGGGCGACATTGGCTCCTTGCCCCTGGGAGCGACCCTGGCAGTGGTGGCGCTGATGACAGGCCAGTGGATCTTATTGCCCGTCATTGCAGTGATCCCGTTAAGTGAGATGATCAGCGTGATATTGCAGGTGGGTTATTTCAAGCTCACCAAGGGAAAACGCCTGTTCAAAATGGCTCCCCTGCACCACCATTTCGAGCTGTTGGGATGGAGTGAAACCCAGGTGGTCCAGCGCTTCTGGCTGATTGGCATATTAGCCTCCATTATTGGGGCAGCAATTGCCATTGGATGAATGGTTGAGAATTGCGATGCCTGGAATGACTGAATGGAAGGATAAAAAAGTGGTTGTGATTGGAGCTGCCAGGCAAGGAATTGCCCTGGGGCGCTTCCTGACATTGCATGGCGCTAGAGTGGTGATAAACGATAAAAAACCCGCCGGGCAGCTGGAAGAAGCCAGGCAGGCTCTCAACGACCTTGACCCTCAGGCAGCATCAAAGATTAGCTGGGTGGCAGGCGCCCACCCGCTGGAGCTGCTGGAGGGGACAGACATGCTATGCGTTTCGGGCGGAGTGCCATTGGAAATCCCCCTCATCCAGGAGGCTAAACAGCGCGGCATCAAACTGACCAACGATTCGCAAATCTTCCTGGAAGAATGCCCGTGCATGACCATCGGGATCACCGGGTCGGCAGGAAAAACAACCACCACCAGCCTGATGGGAAAGATCCTTGAAACCCATATTCACTTTCGCGATACTCAGCCGATCTTTCATAACGTGTGGGTGGGGGGTAATATCGGTTCCCCACTGCTGGCAGTAGTGGACCAGATGGAAAAAGATGATTTAGCTATCATGGAGCTCTCCAGCTTCCAGCTGGAGCTGATTAGCATCCCGGTGAATATCGCCTGCATACTGAATATCACTCCCAACCACCTGGATAGGCACGCAAATATGCAGGCATATATCGCCGCTAAACGACGCATCCTGGAATACCAGACCTCACGCGACACGGCAGTGTTGGGCAGCGATGACCCTATTGCGTGGAGCTTGCTGGATGAAGTGAGAGGGAAGGTAGTTTCTTTTGGAGGCAAAGAACCACCCGCCGGTATGCAGGGTGCATTTATGGATGGTGAATGGTTGAGCCTGAGGGATGGCGGCGAAACCGAGCATGTCGTGCGGCAGCTGGAAATCCCGCTGAGAGGCTGGCATAACGTGGAGAATGTGCTGGCAGCCATGGCCATCAGCCTGGTGGTTGGCATCCCGGTGGGGAATATGCGCCAGGCGATCCTTTCATTTGCCGGTGTGGCTCACCGATTGGAGTGGGTGAATTTTTGGAGAGGCGCAGATTGGTACAACGACTCCATCGCCACCGCTCCCGAGAGGGTGATGGCCGCCATCCACAGCTTCGAATCGCCCGAGGATATCGGTCGGCCCATCGTGCTTTTAGCCGGCGGACGCGATAAAAACCTGCCGTGGGATGAGCTGGCAGAGCTGATCCGTACCCGCGTGGATCACCTGATCCTGTTTGGAGAGGCAGCGGAAAAGATAACCGCGGTGGTCAATCGAGGAGAAACGAGCACCCGACCCTACACCATCGAAAGTTTCACGGGGCTGGAAGAGGCCGTCAATGCCGCGGCACGCATTGTTGAGACGGGTGATATCGTATTGCTCTCACCCGGTGGCACCAGCTTCGATGAATTCCGTGATTTTGAAGAGCGCGGCGAAGCGTTCAAACGTTGGGTGCATGATTTATCGTGCAAGTGAAGGGAGATCATAAACCGATCATGGACCGTACATCGATAAAGACTCACCGCTCACCACGACTGGGGATCGATGTGCCACTCTTACTGGTGGTCATTGCCTTGATCCTATTCGGGATGCTGATGGTGTATTCCGCCAGCGCAGATTACTCCTTCCAGGTGTACGGCTCGCAATCATATATCTTTATGCGCCAACTGCGCTGGCTGGGATTGGGAAGCCTGGTAATAATCTTCCTGGCCTGGATGGATTACCACTATTGGAAGAAGCTTGCCCTGCCCTTGATGGCAGCAGCGATATTTGCACTTATGGCGGTGCTGGTCATCCAGGATACGCGCCTGGGATCGGTGCGCAGCCTTTTTAGCGGCTCCGTCCAGCCGTCTGAACTGGCCAAATTTGGTATTGTCATTTACCTGTCCATCTGGCTGCACAACCGGCGGGATCTGCTTAAGAATATCTATTGGGCGATGATCCCATTGAGTGTGATCATGGGAATTGTGGGCGGGTTAATTGCCTTACAGCCTGACCTGAGTGCCGTGATCACCATTGGATTGCTGGGCACGCTGATGTTTTTCCTGGCAGGAGGCGAGCTGAAGCACTTCCTGTTCATGATGGGTATTGGGATCTTGGTGGGGGTGGTGGTGATGAAATCGGGCATATTCCCCACAGGTCCCGATCGGATGAGCAGTTTTCTCGCCGGACTCAAGGACCCATTGCAGTATTCCGAACACGTACGCCGATCGCTGGAAGCATTTATGCGAGGGGGCTGGCTGGGCGTGGGCATCGGCAAGTCGCAAACCAAGCTGAATGGCCTGCCCTTCCCACATACCGATAGTGTATTTGCGGTGGTGGGTGAAGAAACCGGCATGTTAGGAGCGGGCATCCTGGTGGCTTTATACATGATTTTTATGTGGCGTGGCTGGGTGATCTCACGCAAAGCCCCAGATGGTCTGGGGATGCTGTTGTGCGGTGGGCTTTCTTTTTGGATCACGCTGGAGGCGATGGTCAATATGCTGGTGATGGTTGGGCTGCTGCCTTTCGCCGGGAATGCCTTGCCATTCATCAGCGCTGGAGGTTCAAACCTGCTAGTGGTTATGTCGTCCGTGGGGATCGTGTTGAATATCTCTCGGATGGCCGAAAAATCAAAAGTACGAGTGGAGAAGGGATCGAATGCGGTTGTTAATCTGCGCGGGAGGGACAGGCGGCGGCGTGTATCCCGCCCTGTCCGTCCTCAAACTGCTGATGAGCCTCAAGCCTGAGCCAGCGATGGGTGACCAGGGAAAGGCTCTCGCTGATGGACTCCAGGTGCTATGGGTGGGAGGCAATGGCGGCATGGAAGCCGACATTGTGAAACGCGAGGGTTTGCGCTTCGAATCCATCCCGGCTGCAGGCTTGCATGGAGTAGGTGCGCGCAGCCTTCCGGGAAACCTGTGGCAGCTGAGCCGCGGGTTCTTTGCTTCCAGGCGCATCCTGCGCAAATTTCATCCCGATATATTGTTGTTCACAGGCAGTTTTATAGGCGTCCCCATGGCAGTGGCTGCCAGATTTTCAGGCCGATCCAAGAGCCTGACATTTGTGCCAGACATCGAGCCCAGCCTGGCGTTGAAAACCATTGCCAGATTCAGTGACTGCATCACATTAAGTGTGGAGGAATCAGAGGCGTTTTTCCCCACACACCCCAACAAGGTGGTCACGGGCTACCCATTAAGGCAATCCCTCGACGCCTGGACGAAGGAAGAAGCACGCACATTTTTTGCATTGCAGGAAGAACTGCCGGTTTTGCTGGTTTTCGGAGGAAGCAAGGGCGCCAGGTCGATCAACAAGGCGGTGGGCAACGCGCTTCCCATGCTGCTTCAGGAGATGCAGATCATCCATATTACCGGAAAATTGGACTGGCAGATGATTGAGCAGGCGCGGAAAAACCTACTCAAAGCGCAGCTTAACCGCTACCGACCTTACCCGTTCTTGTATGATGAAATTGGGGCGGCTATGCGCCTGGCAGACCTGGCACTGACACGAGCAGGCGCTTCGACACTGGGTGAGCTGCCCCTATTCGGCTTACCTGCCATCCTGGTACCTTATCCATATGCATGGCGCTACCAGCGGGTGAATGCCAGCTACCTGGTAAAGCGTGGTGCTGCGGAGATGATCGAAGATGGGCGGCTTGAGGAACAGATAGTGCCCAAAATTCATGGATTGATGTCGGATACTGCCAGGCGTAAACAAATGTCCCAGGCGATGCAAGCCCTTGCCCAGCCGCAGGCGGCAGCAAAGATAGCTAGCCTGCTGGTTGGCCTGGTGGAGACCCAAAATCAACAAGCTACCAGGCAGGTTAACCATGCGGCAAATTAGGAGCGAGCAATGGTTTATCTAAGCTTCATCTTTTTCTGTTTCGTGATCCTGTTCGCAATCATTGGAGCGATGCGCGGTTGGGCAAAAGAGATGATGGTGACCGCCAGTGCGGTATTGGGACTATTCATCATCACGGTACTGGAAACCTATGTACAGGGGATCAATGATACATTTGCCACGCCAGGATCGCCCGAGCAATTTGGGATGCGGGTGGCAATTATCGTGATCCTGACCTTCTTTGGATACCAGACCCCCAACCTGCCCAGGATCGGTGGCCAACGCTTTGCACGCGAACGCTTCCAGGATTCATTCCTGGGGATTTTCCTGGGAGCCTTGAATGGTTATCTGATTGTAGGCTCGATATGGTATTTCCTGGCGCAAGCCAATTACCAGGTAACCCCATTGATCATCCCGCCCGACCCGAACACCATTCCCGGGCAGGCGGCAATCAAGATGCTCAGCTTTATGGCTCCTGCCTGGCTGGGCGTGCCATTTATTTATTTTGCAATTGCACTGGCATTCATTTTCGTGATCGTGGTCTTTTTATGAAGGAGTGGAAGAGGGTGCATTTCATCGGGATTGGTGGAACTGGCTTATCGGCTATTGCACGTGTGATGCTTGAGAGTGGCTACCAGGTGAGCGGATCTGACCGCAGCATGTCTCCGCTTGCCAAGGGCCTACAGAAGGATGGGGCGCGCATAGATATTGGACACCGTGCAGAGAACCTGCAAAACTCGGATGTGGTGGTGCGGTCATCAGCTATCCCGGATGACAATTTGGAAGTCATTACTGCGCGGAAGCTGGGCATCCCGGTGTTGAAACGCAGTGAATTCTTGTCCATATTGATGGAAGGCCGCCTGGTGATTGCTGTGGCAGGGACGCACGGAAAGACCACTACCACAGGCATGATTGCCTGGATGCTCACTTCCTTGAAGCAAGACCCGTCATATATCCTGGGCGGTGTATTGAATAATCTGGGCACCAACGCCCACGCCGGAAATGGTGATACATTCGTCATTGAAGCCGATGAGTATGACCGCATGTTCCTGGGGCTACGGCCCAGGCTGGCTGTGATCACCAACATCGAGCATGACCATCCAGATTGTTATCCCACCAAAACCGATTACTTCAATGCCTTTGACCAATTTGCAACCCTGGTGCAGGGTGACGGCGTGCTGCTGGTGTGCTTAAATGATGCTGGGGCAGCCCGCTTGGGTGAGACGGCAGCCCAGCGCGGCCAAAAGGTGCTTAGCTACGCCATGCAGGGTGAAAATCAAGCGCAATCTGCAGATTACCGGGCTGAAAAAATCAGCCCTGAGCCGGAGGGTGGGATAGGCTTCGATTTTATCTACCCAAGCAGCGCTGAAGAAGGTGGAAGTCATCCAAGGGTCAGGCTGCAAGTGCCAGGTAAGCATAACGCTCAGAATGCGCTGGCAGCCATGGTTGTGGCTCACCAGATGCACCTGCCCTTGGAACTGGCAGCCGCCTCCCTGGCTGTATTCCGGGGCACCGGACGGCGTTTTGAGTTACACGCCGAAGTTGGCGGAATCAGCGTGATTGACGATTATGCCCATCACCCGACAGAAATCAAAGCCACCCTGGCAGCGGCACGCATGCGCTACCCGCAGAGCAAGATTTGGGTGGTGTGGCAGCCGCATACCTATTCGCGCACGAGATTACTATTTAATGAGTTTGCGGCAGCTTTCGAGGAAGCCCACCAGGTGATGATTACTGACATTTATGCGGCGCGTGAGATGCCGCCGGATGATGGGTTTTCATCCAGGCAGGTGGTGACCGGCATGGCGGATCCAAAGGTGCGGTATATGGCTGACTTTACAGAGACAGCAGGCTACCTGGCAGCCCATATGAGAGCCGGAGACGTGCTGATGGTGCTGTCAGCGGGAGATGCGGATAAGATCAGCGAACAGGTGGTGCAATTACTGCAAGAAAGGAGCAAGAAAAATGAGTGACACAATTCTAGCGAGGAGGCCAGGTTATTACACCGATCTGGAGACCCAGGTTGAAGATGATGCCGAGCTGGAACCTTACAAAAGCTTATTCTTGCAACCTCTAGCCAGTAATAAGAGCGCCTTTTCCAAGTATGAGCTGGAAGTGATGTGCAAAGACCCCATGCACTCGCCGCGATTGATCATGTACCTGATCGATTTTGTGAAAAACATGTGATTGGTGAGCTGTGGTTGTGAATTACCTTGAAGATCACCTGCAAAGCCTGCGCCAGGCATTTGGTAGCCGCCTGGAGGAAAACGCTTCCCTGAAGCGCTATACTGCAGCGCGCATCGGAGGCTCAGCCGATGTACTGGTGACCGTCAAAACAGGGGAAGAGCTGGCCGATGTGGTGGAGTTCTGCTGCCAAAAGGGCATCCCTTTTACCATCCTGGGGAGCGGCTCTAATATCCTGGTTTCTGATGCAGGGGTGAGGCGGTTGGTGATCCTCAACCAGGCAAAAAGAATCGCCTTTCACACCCTGGAAGAACCGATGCATGTGTGGGCTGAGTCAGGAGTGAATTTAGGTGCATTGGCACGCAAAGCAGCCGCCGAAGGGTTTTCAGGGTTGGAATGGGCGGCAGGGATACCGGGGACCGTGGGCGGCGCGGTTTATGGAAATGCTGGAGCTCACGGCGGCGACACAGCCGGCAGCTTATTGGTGGCAAATATCTTGCAACTCAAACCATTGAAAGGTCATCATCTATACGATATTACAAAGGAGGAATGGACTGCGGAGCAATTTGAATATCGATACCGCACCAGCACGATCAAGCGCCAGCCCGGCAGGGTGGTGGTTTTATCGTCCAAGCTGAAGCTATACCCAAGCACACCAGAGGTTGTGATGGCGAAAATGGACGAATTTCGCGTGGCAAGAAAGAATTCTCAACCTTCGGGGGCTTCGCTGGGCTCAATTTTCAAGAACCCGCCCGGCGATTATGCCGGAAGGCTGATCGAAGCTGTGGGACTGAAGGGCAAAAGGATGGGCGAAGTGGAGATCAGCCGGAAACATGCCAACTTTTTCATCAGCCACGATGGTGCGTGCGCCGATGACTATGCCAGGTTGATCCAGCTGGCTCAAGAGCAAGTGCACGAGAAATTTGGAGTCAGCCTGGAGTTAGAGATCGAGTTATTGGGTGATTGGAAGGATCAATAAAGGTGGTTGGAATGGTAGCGGATGGCAAGCTGAGGGTTGGGCTAATTTTCGGTGGGCGCTCTGGAGAGCACGAGATCTCGCTGATGTCGGCGCGCTTCGTACTGAGCATGCTCAACCCGCAGCGTTATGACGTGGTCCAGGTGGGCATCACCCCGGAGGGCAACTGGTTGACGGGTGCCAATGCGCTGGAATCCATGCAAATAGGCCAGCGAGCCGGTCTGGAAAGCGTTGTTTTGCTGCCTGATCCACGGTGGGCAGGCCTGCAGGTCATCCAAAAGAGTGAGCAGGGATCGATGTTGAAGCTGCTCACCACGCTGGACGTGGTTTTCCCCGTGCTTCATGGCACGTTTGGTGAAGATGGCAGCTTGCAAGGGCTGCTGGAGATGGCGGAGGTTGCCTACGTGGGCGCCGGCGTGCTGGGATCAGCAGTGGGCATGGATAAGGGTGTATTCCTGGATGTGATGCTGGCCAACCACATTCCCGTGCCTGAAGGGATGGTGGTGCTGCGCAGCGAGCTGACGGAGAACATGGAGGCGATCATTACCCGGGCTGAAAAGATGGCTGTCTACCCATTATTTGTTAAACCTGCCAACCTGGGATCATCGGTAGGGGTGAGCAAGTGCAGCAGCCGGTCAGATCTGCTGGAAGGTATCCTGGAAGCCGCGCGTTATGACCGCAGGATTTTGATTCAGCGTGGCATAAACGCTCGCGAAATCGAGGTGAGCGTGCTGGGTAATGAAGACCCGCAGGCCTCGGTGCCTGGTGAGGTAGTGCCGAGCCGCGAATTTTATTCCTACCAGGCCAAGTATATTGATAGTAACTCTGAACTGCGCATCCCGGCACCCATCCCACCGGCTACTGCAGAGCTCGCCCGGGAGCTGGCTGTTAAGGCATTTAAAGCGATCGATTGCCAGGGCATGGCGCGCGTGGACTTTTTCCTGGATCGAATTAGCGGCGAGCTGTATCTGAATGAGCTGAATACGATCCCCGGTTTTACAGGGATCAGCATGTACCCTAAATTATGGGAAGCCAGTGGCTTGCCGAACGAGGAGCTGGTGGAGAGGTTGATTGGGCTGGCCCTTGAACGTAAGTCAGATAATGAAAAAACAATTCGCCGGTATATGGGATGAACTATGGCAGAACTGGATCGAGAGGATAAACAATTGAGATTGAGCAGAGAGCCCGGCAGAGCCCGCCAAAGGAAGCAGAAGCGTGAGGGTGAAATGACCGGTTCAACGCAGGTGAATAGCGCGGCAACGAACCGCCATTCTCAGAGACGGTCATCTGCCAGGAGTGGACCTTCCGTCAGAGAACGGTTGGTTTCGGTCAAGGTAAAAATGACCAGCGAGGAAATACAGTCCTTGCGCGGGATGGTGAGCGCAAAACTGGGCCTGGATGAGAGAGAATCCACTTCCAACCACATTGAAAAGGCTACACGCACAACCACCCATCGTAGGGCAGGTGTATCCCCTGCCAGTAGCAGTCACGAAGCCACCCGCCATATCGAAACCCAACGGCTCACAAAAGCTGACCGCAGTGGAATGCCCAAAAAGTCACCACGTGTATTCGAGGCACGGGCAGAGGTGACCCCACCCGTGATGGTGCGCGGAGGTATGGGCGGAATGGCTTTTGGGCGGGCAGCATCTTCACGGGCACATAAGCAAAAAACGCCACGCAGGCGGATAGATGTGCCGCTCAATGTACCCGGTGCTGAGCTTCGACTGCCAGCCATCCCCTTTGTGCACCTGGGATGGAGAGCCGCGTCGTTGTTGATGGTGGCAATGATGATGGCGTGCCTGGTATTGATCTGGCAGGCGCCAGTTTTCAAGGTCACGACGGTGCAAGCAGCAGGCCTGCAACGCCTGACCACCAGTGATCTAAACACGGTGATGAAAAGCGTGGGTAAGTCGGTGTTCACCCTTAACCCGGATCAGCTTGATCGGACGCTCAGGCAAGCCTTCCCAGAGCTCTCCAAAATCGCGGTGCGGGTCAACCTACCAGCCAGTGTCAAAGTGGTGGTGACCGAGCGGCAGCCAGTGATCGATTGGGTGCAGGATGGCAATGAGAGATGGGTGGATGCAGATGGGATTTCGTTCCCGGTAAGAGGCACGATCAGTGATACCCTGGTGCAGGTGGAGGGGCATGGAACGATACCCAGTATTCATCAGCCTGCCACGCACGACCAGCAGGATGCAATTGCTGAGCAAATCGCAAGCTTTAGCGAACCTAATAAGCCTACATTGCAGCTCTCCCCTGATCTGGTTTCAGCAATTTTGGCGCTCAGTGCCAAGATGCCTGCAGACACAAAATTGGTTTATGACAGCGACCATGGTTTGGGATGGAACGACCCGATGGGCTGGGAAGTTTATTTTGGAGCCGAAGATGCAGATATGGAAATGAAACTGGTCATCTACCAAACGTTAGTGGAACGCCTGCAAAACGAAGGCATCCAGCCAGCGTTAATCAGCGTGGAATATATCCATGCGCCATATTACAGGATGGAGCGGTGATGCTACCGCAAAGAAGTGACTATGATGGACGAACCTATTATTGTCGCAATTGATATCGGCACCACAAAGATATGCACCCTGGTTGGCCGGGAGGAAGCCCCCGGGCAGATACGTATCCTGGGAGTGGGCGTGGAGCCATCCCAGGGGGTGCGCAAGGGCGTGGTGGTGGACATGGTGGCTGCTTCACAGGCAGTGGTCCGCTCGGTGGAAAAAGCTGAGCGCACCTGCGGGCTGGAGGTCGATTGTGCCCTGGTGAGCATGGCAGGGTCACAGGTTTCTTCGGTCAACAGCCGTGGGGTGGTGGGGGTGGCGGGGAGAATGATCGATGAAGACGATATTGCCCGGGCGATCGATGCTGCCAAAGCAGTCAACATACCGCACAACCGCGAGATCATACACATCATCCAGCGCGGCTTTAACATCGACGGGCAGGAGGGCATCCGCAAGCCGCTGGGCATGCACGGTTACCGCCTGGAGGTGGAAACGCACATCATCACTGCCGCAGCGGCTTCGGTAGAGAACCTGCGGCAGTGTGTGGCGGGAGCGGGCGTTGATGTAATCCAGTTTGTGCTCAATCCGCTGGCTTCCGCGGAAGTGGTTCTGACAGAAACCGAGCGAGAGATGGGAGTGGTGGTGTGTGATGTGGGCGGCGGCACTACCGATATGGCGATCTACATCGGCGGGGATGTGTGGCACACCAACGTACTGGCGGTGGGTGGAGATCACATCACATCGGATATTGCCCATGGGTTACGCCTGCCTATTTCTCAGGCTGAGGAAATTAAAATCAAGCACGGGCATGCCGTCCGTGATGAAGTGCCCGGCGGCGAATCCTTCAGCATCAAACCGTTTGGCGAAGAGCAACCGGTTGAAATCAATCGCCAAGAGCTGGCACACATCATAGAAGCCAGGGTGGAGGAAATTTTCAGCCTGGTGCTGCAAGAGATCAAACGCTCGGGATATGATGGCTTGCTGCCGGCCGGAATGGTGCTCACGGGCGGGTCGAGCGCCTTGCCAGGGATGCGGACGCTGGCCAGCCAGACACTTAATTTACCGGTGCGCATCGCCATGCCTGAAAATTTAATCGGCATGTCGGATAAATTAATTAATCCGGCATATTCCACCAGCGTGGGCTTGCTTAAGTGGGCATTATTGATGACGGATATCTATGTTCAACCTGCTCGAAGGGGAATTCACATCGGGCCAGTGGCGGGTAACTTCGAGTGGACATCAGTCAAGGATTTGCTAAGGAGGTTATTACCATAAGTGAATAAATGTTCCATTACTCAGATAATCATAGATCAGGCATCATGAGTTGTTCGTGTAAGTGGAAAAATCATTTCATACATTGCAAGGAGGAGGATCGAATTTATGAACCAAAATACTAATTTCAGCAGTCAGCTAGAATCCTTCGCCCATATCCGCGTGGTGGGCGTGGGTGGCGGCGGTTGCAATGCCGTCGAGCGGATGATCAAGGAAGGCCTGCAAGGTGTCGAGTTCATTGCCATCAATACCGACGCCCAGGCATTAATGCTTTCGAGTGCACCTACCAGGGTGCGGATTGGTGAAAAACTGACCCGCGGCTTGGGCTCGGGAGGCAATCCTGAGCAAGGGTGCAAAGCTGCCGAGGAATCGCAGGAAGCACTCTACAATGTGCTGCGCGGGTCCGACATGGTGTTCGTCACTGCGGGTATGGGTGGCGGAACCGGCACCGGGGCGGCTTCGATCATCGCGCAAATCGGGCGCGAGCTGGGAGCGCTGACCATCGGCGTGGTGACGCGTCCGTTTGCATTCGAAGGCTCACGCCGCATCCAGGTGGCGGAGGCGGGCATCGAGAAGCTGAAAGAGCAGGCTGACACATTGATCGTCATCCCGAATGACCGCTTATTGCAGATCGTGGACAAGCATGCCAACCTGCAGGATGCCTTCAGGATCGCCGACGATGTGCTGCGCCAAGGCGTGCAAGGTATCTCAGAGCTGATCACCGTCCCAGGTCTCATCAACCTTGACTTTGCAGACGTGCGCACGATCATGTCGGAGGGCGGGGCGGCATTGATGGCAGTGGGCAACGGGCATGGTGAGGAACGGGCGAAAATGGCTGCCGAGCAGGCTATCTCGAGCCAGTTGCTGGACATCACCATCGATGGGGCGCGAGGTATCCTGTTCAATGTGACCGGAGGACCGGACCTGACCCTGTTTGAGGTCAACCAAGCTGCCGCGATCATCAAGGAAACCGCTCATCCGGAAGTGAATTTGATATTTGGGGCGGTGATCGATCCCAATATGGGTGATGAAGTGCGCGTAACGGTGATTGCCACAGGCTTTGAGCGCTCGGGAATCGCAGTCCGGAGGGTTGCTGATAGCCAGAGGAACCCTTTAAGGATTGAGAAGCCGATTGTTGCCCAGCCGCAGGAAGAGACGCCGCACGAGATGCAGCCAGTGGAGGCTCCCAAGACTGACTTTCTACCGCGCACCTTCAATACCGAAGACCTGGATATCCCAACCTTCCTGCGCAACCGGGTGAGGAATTAATCAGGGTTTGCCGGCTGGTTTGGGATAGGGCCCCGCATGCCACGTGCAGCTCCCGGTGTAAGCGCCAGGGGGGCGGTGCGCCGGAGATTACTGAAACGGATAGGATCGCCTGTTCGAAGTACTGTCAGGCGTGATTTATGGCACCTTTACTGGTGGGAGATGGAGGGTTACCTCCTTCCATGTTGTACTCCATGGCGATTGTTGTGTACCTTCACCCTGAATTTATCGGATTATGGGGTAGTACATGGTTGTTTGGGTGAGGTTGTTAGCTTGGTAGGGGATTGCCGGCCTCCTCCTCCCGGCAATCCCCGCCGGCCCCCATCCCGCAAGCACCAATTTTCAGCGGGGTGGGAGAGGGGAACGAGGCGATCGAAATATGCGCTGTGGAGAGGCTTCAGTGAGATAAAAAACACCAAGCATGGGGAATTGTTACCGGTGAGCAGCAAGTACCATACATTTAACATTCGACAATTTCGCAATAATCTTAAAAAATTAAACTTGTGCCAATATTTTAAGAAAAGTCACTCATTTTTCTCTTGCGCGAGGAAATGCGCTGTGCTAGAATTTGACAAGCTCCACTCCCACATGTGCGGGTTAATGGTAGTGGAGTTCCCGTCTATAGCGGTTACAAATGTTCTAGAATCGTAGGTAAAGAGTATGCGATGTCCATATTGCAGGCATGATCAATCGAGGGTGATTGATACTTCCCACGACACACGCGGGGGAGTGCGGCGCAGGCGCGAATGCGAGGCCTGCGGGCAGCGCTTCAGCACTTATGAGCGGCCGATCCTGGCGACACCGTTGATCGTAAAACAAGACGGGACGCGGGAAGAATTCGATCACGAGAAATTAAGCCGGGGGATCCGCATCGCTTGCGCCAAGCGACCTGTACCTGCCGCAGATGTGGACCGGCTGGTGGGAGAGATTGAAGCCACTCTGCAGGCGATGGGCAGGGCGGAAGTCTCCTCGAGAGTGGTGGGAGATATGGTCATTGCCGGTTTAAAAGAAATGGACCAGATCGCATACATCCGTTATGCGATCGTGTACCTCGGATTGGATGATTTACGATCGATTCGTAATGAGATCGACCGCCTTTTGGAGGGCTAAATTTTTGGTGGGGTGGTTTGGAGTGGAATTATGACAGAGACTTCAAAAGAGCGAGTTGAACGGCATGGGTTGTTACCAACCCCGGATATGCCTGCGGGATTACCGGGGGTAGAGCTGACCGATAATGCACGCCAGGTGCTGATTCGGCGTTATGTGAGACGCAACGCGGAAGGCAAGCCTGCCGAAAGTGTCGAAGGAATGTTCTGGCGGGTGGCTTATCACGTCGCCAGGGTTGAAAAACAATGGGATGAAGATGAGCTCGAACGCGCAGCAGAGTTTTACAAGCTGCTAAGCAGCAAGCAATTTTTCCCCAACTCGCCCACCTTTACGGGCGCAGGTACACCTCTGGGGCAGCTGGCAGCCTGCTTCGTGTTACCCGTAGCAGATGATATGGGACGTCACGATGCGGGGATTTTTCAAACTTTGCGCGATGCCGCCCTGATCCAGCAGACAGGCGGGGGCAATGGCTTTTCATTCTCGCGCCTGAGGCCCAAAAACACACTGGTGAAATCTTCCGCTGGGCAGGCCACCGGGCCCGTGGGCTTCCTGCGGGTGTATGATAAAGCCTTTGGTGAGATAGCACAGGGAGGCACTCGGCGGGGCGCCAATATGGCGGTGTTGCGGGTGGACCACCCGGATATCGAAGATTTCATCACCTGCAAGACCGATGAAAATGCAATCACCAATTTTAATATCTCGGTGGGCGTGACAGATGCTTTCATGAGAGCGGTGGAAAACGACGAACTGTGGGACCTGCGCTTCCCAGACGTGGCCAGCCCGGCATACCATGAATTCCACGGCACGCTGGAGATGGCCGAGAGAGCCGGGGTACCCATCCTCACCTACCGCCAGGTGCGCGCCCGCGACTTGTTCAACAAAATTGTCACACAGGCTCATCACAACGGCGAGCCGGGGATACTGTTCCTGGATACTGCCAACCGCTCTAACCCGGTGCCGCACCTGTACCAGCTGGAAGCCACCAACCCGTGCGGCGAGCAATGGTTGGGGCCATACGAGAATTGCTGCCTGGGGTCGATCAACCTGGCAGAGATGTTTGGCGAAGACCATGGCGTGGATTGGGTGAAGTTGCAGCAGGCAGCAGAGCTGGCAACAATTTTCCTGGATGATGTGGTGGAAGCCAATATGTACGTGCCGGCGGTGCCCCAGCTGAAAAAAGCCGCCGATCAGGCCCGGCGCATCGGACTGGGGGTCATGGGACTGGCTGACCTGATGTACCACGCAAGAATACGCTACGGGTCGGAAGAAGGGCAGGAATTTGCCGCCCAGGTGATGGAGTTCATTCGCTTCCACGCCATGCTCACCAGCACCAGGCTGGCGGAAAAACGCGGCACTTTTCCCGCCATCAAGGGCTCAATATATGACCCCGAAAGGGTATCCTGGCAGGCGCCCCGTCCTATCGAGGCCTATCAGCTGGATTTCAAACGGCCTGCTGTGGATTGGGAGCAGGTGGTGCAGGGAATCAAGCGGCACGGCATCCGTAATGCTGCCCAAACCACCATTGCGCCTACCGGGACGATTGCCACGGTGGCCGGGTGCGAGGGTTATGGCTGCGAGCCCGTGTTTGCTCTGGCATACATCCGCCATATGAACGACGATGGGCGCGACCTGCCACTTACCTATACCAGCCCGCAGTTCGCCAAAGCGCTGGAGGCAGCAGGCATTGGTGAGCAGGATCGCCAGGAGATCATCGAGTGGGTGATGGAGAGCGGTACCTGCCAGGGGAATGAGGCAGTGCCAGAAGAAATCCAGCATGTTTTCGTGGTCTCGCAAGACATTACCGCCGAGGAACACGTTCGTACACAGGCAGCCATGCAAACTTTCGTGGATAACAGCCTGAGCAAGACGGTGAATTTCCCCGCCGATGCCAGCGAAGAAGATGTGGCCACAGCCTACCTGCTGGCATGGAAACTGGGATGCAAGGGTATCACCGTGTACGTTACCGGCTCGCGCCAGAAGGTGGTATTGGAGACGAAAGCCACCTCACGCGAAAGAGAGCTTGCCACACAAGAGGGGGAAATCCAGACCGCAGTTCAGGCATCTTTCGTAGAAGAAGAACGCAAATGGTCAGTGACCAAGAAACCCAGGCCACGTAGGCTGCGAGGATACACTTA
This sequence comes from uncultured Anaerolineaceae bacterium, assembly GCA_964385625.1. Lineage (GTDB taxonomy): Bacteria > Chloroflexota > Anaerolineae > Anaerolineales > UBA4823 > FEB-25. Next base: position 21,760 of record CAYLPS010000037.1, read on the forward strand.
TAGCATCAGCACCCCGGTGGGGAAGGCATTTGTCACCATTAACGAAAACGGGGGAGACCATCCCTTCGAGGTCTTTGTCAGCACAGCCAAGGCCGGCTCGGAAACGGCAGCAGTCTCGGAAGCGATTGGGCGGCTGATCTCCTACCTGCTTAGGCTGGCATCGCCGGTGCTGCCGCGAGAACGGCTCAAGGAGATTGTCAAGCAGCTATCGGGCATCGGTGGGGGACGCTCGCTGGGATTCGGTCCGAACCGGGTGCGCTCGTTACCCGATGGCGTGGCACAAACATTACAAGAGTACCTTGACGATTCTGAGGAATACCAGGAGGCTGCAGCAAGGAATGACCTGAGCAGCTATGACAAGCGTCCCCTCCGGCCATCGGATATCCCCGAAAAGCCCGGCTCGGCAGCCCAGCCAGCTTTCACCATAGGGGATTTGTGCCCCGAGTGCGGACAGGCAACAGTGGTTAATGAAGAAGGCTGCCGAAAATGCTATTCGTGCGGATATTCAGAGTGCTAGGAAGACCGAGTAATTCGTAGATTCGGCAATTTTTAAATTAAGGAATTGGTAGGAAGCTGCCCCAACAGACACTCAAGCAATGCACTTTTTCCTAATCCCTATTCATTACTAATAAGCAGGGAATAAAATCCTGTGAAAAAAGATATTGATTTACCCAGCTTTTGGGTTAACGAACTGATCGGATTGCAAGAAAAGCCTGCGCTATTTGCACCTGGGGAGGTTGAATTTTGGACTGACCCGCATATTGCCCGACAGATGCTGGCTGCTCACCTGGACCCGAACACCGATACAGCCAGCCGTCGCCCGCAAACCATCCAGAAGTCAGTTGATTGGATGGTGAAGATCTTAATGTTGAACCCCGGAGATAGCCTGGTCGATCTTGGTTGTGGTCCAGGGTTGTATGCTTCACGGTTGGCCAGTTATGGTTTGCATGTCACCGGTGTGGATTTCTCTCAAAATTCCATCAATTATGCAATCCAAACGGCACGCAAGGATGGGCAGAGCATCACCTACCGCTGCCAAAATTATCTCATGCTGGACGATGTGTCATGCTACGATGCAGCCATGCTCATCTATGGGGATTTCTGCCCGCTCTCACCTGAGAAACGCGCCCAACTGCTTGGTAATATCCGGCGGGCGCTGAAACCCGGCGGTCATTTTGTGCTGGATGTTACCACCCCTGCTCTCAGGCGCAGAATTGGCTTGAAGAATGGCTGGTATGCAGTCGAAAGTGGTTTCTGGAAACCCGACCCTCACCTGGTATTGGAGCAGGGTTTCGCATACGAAGGCAATGTCTATCTTGAACAGTTCATCGTCATCGAAGCTAACGGTAAAATCTCGGTCTACCGCAACTGGTTCCAGGACTACACTGCCGAGGCGATTCGTTCTGAATTACAGGGGAACGGGTTCGAGGTTGAAAGTACGTGGAGTGACCTGACCGGGACCCCCTATGACCCGGCGTCCGAATGGATTGGGATCATCGCCCGGCCGATTTCCTAACCATTCGTCATGGCTTCAAGCCGCGAGATAAGCACATTCAATAGCAGGGTGTTGACCTGGCTGGCCTGAGTGCTGAAGCGCGCCTCGGCGGTGGCCTGCATGGAGGGGTCGGGCGTGCCCTGAAGCATGGTTGTGTTGTTACCCAGCCCAGCTGCGCTGCCGGCATCGCCACCCATCCCCGGACCACCCTGGATGATCCCCGGGCTGCCACCAGCTTCACCTGAGCGAAAATTCCTGCTGGTGCCACCACTACTATCTGTAGGTGGACCTCCATCACCACCACCTTGGAACCCTCCGAATGGGAAATCCTGGGCGGAGATATCAAATCCAGGTGTGCTTTGCGGGTTGGGGGTGCCGCGGGCCTCCATTACCCCACCCATAGATTGCATCATGACCAGCATATCCGTGCTGGTCAGGCCCATCGCCTCGATGGCGTTGACCTGGTCTGCGGTCATGGCGCTTCGGATTTGGTTGAGTAAGGCATCGACTTCATCTTCGGCGGCAGTTTGGCTGGTGCTCAGAGAGCGATAAGCCTGCCACAGGGGAAGCAGCGCGGAAGCTTGACCGGCAGTGACTGCTTGGCTGGTACTCTCGAGCTTCAGGGTGCCAACCAGCAATTTATTGACCGTCGATAAGCTGATGCCTTGCGTGTCGTTATCAGAAGCAGTCGTTTCGATGGCTGAGCCTGGCTGGTTGGCGGCACCACCACAGGCAGCCAACAGCAGGCAAAGAATTAGCGTACCAACCCATAAACTTGCAATCCTGGTCCACATATATTCTCCTTGGGTTTATTCGTGTCGTAAAGCCTCGATGGGGTCGAGCTGGGCGGCTTTGTTGGCGGGGTAAAAGCCGAAGAAAATGCCCACGATGGCCGCAGATGCAAACGCCAACATGATGGAATTGGGCATGACAACGGTACGCATGCCCCCGATTTGATAAAACAGCCAGGAACCCCCCACTCCGACGATGATGCCGATCAGTCCGCCGGTGAGGCTTAGCAGCAGCGCTTCGGTGATAAACTGGCCGCGAATGTCACCCGGCGTAGCACCAGTAGCCTGGCGGATGCCGATCTCGCGGGTGCGCTCGGTGACGCTGACCAGCATGATATTCATGATGCCGATGCCACCCACCACCAGGGATACAGCTGCCACCCATGCTAACAGCTCACGGAAGGCAGCTGTGGTTGATTCCTGGGTGGAAATGATATCTTCCTGGGTGGTGACGCTGTAGGGCAGGCTCGATACCGTGGTATCGTGGCGCTTGGCAAGCAGGATTTGGATCTGGGTGATGACCTTGCTCATATCCGGTAAATTGGCCACCTGGACGAGGATGGTGCCCACCTGGTCACCCTGGATGCGCGCAAAGGGAGTGAATGTATATTTCTCGAACACCAGGGTGAGCGGGATATAGACCCTTTCATCATAGTCGGTGTTGCCAACCACACCTTTCTTGTCCATCACCCCAACCACAGTGAGCTTATAGTCGCCTACATAAATCTTCTCACCGATTGGATCATCATCGCCAAACAGGGTCCTGGCAGTGCTGTAACCCAGCACCACTACCCTGGCTGAATTATCGATGTCATTTTGGGTGATGAAGCGCCCGGAGGCCAAGGGCACACCTCTCACTTCAGCATAGGAGGGAGTGGTGCCGATCACCGAGACGCTATCCACCGAGCTGCTGCCAACCTTGAGGGATTCAGAAATATCACGCTCAACCACCACGCCAGAGATACCGCTGATCGAATTTTCTATCGCCGCAGCGTCATCGTAGGTTAAGAAATTGCTGTTCGTAGCGCCTTGACGTGACACCATCTGGATGCCCATTTTCTGGGTGACGAACAGCAGGTTGGTGCCAAGCTGGGTGATGTTTTCGGAGATGGTGGCTTCCGTTCCGGCGCTGATGGCAATCATGATGATCACCGCACCCACGCCGATGATCACACCCAGCATGGTGAGCAAGGCGCGCAGCTTATTGCGGGAAATGCCCTCCCCGGCGATGCGCAAAACTTCAGAAAGCTTCATGCCACTCCTCGAGCCGTTTCGGTTTGATGTGATTCAAGTGCGGGTGAATCGCCATTCAATCTGCCGTCCTTGAGATGGAGCACCCTTTGCGCATAGGCTGCATTCCTGGCATCATGGGTGATCATAACGATCGTGTGGCCTTCGGTATGCAGCTTCTGGAGGATCTCCATAATCTCTTGCCCTGAGCGGGAATCCAGGTTGCCGGTGGGTTCGTCTGCCAGTACCAGGGCAGGTGAATTGATCAGGGCCCTTGCAATGGCAACGCGCTGCTGCTGCCCACCAGACATCTCGGTGGGTTTATGATGGTCACGGTCGACCAGACCCACTGAAAGGAGTATTTTGTGTGCTAATTCATAACGCTCGCGGGTGGAGACATGATTTTTACGGCGATACACAAGAGGTAGCAGCACGTTCTGGATGGCGGTGGCCTCGGCGAGCAGGTTGTAAGACTGGAACACAAAGCCGATTTTCTGGTTGCGCACATGTGCCAACTGCTCACGGCTCATGCGGCTGATATCATGCCCAGCCAGCAGGTACGTACCGCTGGTGGGACGGTCGAGGCAACCCAGAATATTCATCAGGGTGGATTTACCCGAACCCGATGGCCCCATGATGGCGAGGAACTCGCCGGGTTGAGCTGCCAGACTGACATCCTGCAAGGCGGTCACCCTGACTGTGCCCATCTTGTAAATCTTGGTGATCTGATCGATTTTAATGATGGATGCATCGCTCATTTGCCAGTCTCCACGATGCCGGTGGTGACCACATCACCATCATTCAAGCCTGATTTTATTTCAGCATAGGTGTAGTCCATCAGGCCAACTTCGACAGTCTTCAGCAGCGGGGTGCCATTTTCCACGACAAAGACGGCATAATTTCCTTCAGAAAGCTCGTGCAGAGCTTCAACCGGCACCAGGAGCACGTTTTGAGCCTGGGCACTGATCACTTCAACCGTGGCACTTAACCCAAGCGGCAGGTTTTGGGGCTTGGAAAAAGACGAGGTGTCCAGCTGGACCGTGGCCTGGATGGCGGTGACGCTGAATGCGTTTGACAGGCTGGGATTGATTGCCACCACCTTGCCGCTGAAAGTCTGGTTGGGCAGGGCATCGAAGGTGACGGAAACTTCATAGCCAATGCCCACATTGTTCAGATCCGTCTCATCGAGCAAGACTTCCAGGTAGGGTTGGCTGAGGTCTGCCATGGAAATGAATTTATTGGTGCCAACATTATCCCCAACCCGAGATGAAATCGATAGTATGGTGCCATCGAAGGGGGCGGTGATGGTGCTGTTGACCGATTCCTGCTCCACTAAAGCCAGGCTGGCGTTAGCGTCATCCAGCTTAGCCCTAGCAATCTGGATATCCAATGAGCCGGAACTGGTGGAAGTTTGCAAGGTGGTGATCTGAGCCTGATCTTCGGCCATCTGTGATTGCAGCAAGGCGATGGCGGCCTGGGTAGAAGCGATTTCGGCATCGGCTGCATCCAGCTCTTCCTGAGAATAGTTGGCATTGCACCAGTTATAGTTGTATAAAGCGGCGATCATTTGCTGGTATTCGGTGCTGTTGGTGAGGTGTGCCGAGCGATTCCAACGGTCGAGGGCTGACTGGTAAATCTCCAACATGCTTTCGATGGTATCGGAATCACAGCGTTTACCGTTCATGGTGGCGCGCTTGTTGGTTAAATCGGTGAGCGTGGTCTGATTGGAATAAATGCTCACCTGCTTGGCAGCCAGGTCTGATTGCAGCTGGGCGATGCTCAGCTCGCTGGCTGTGGTGGAGGTCAGGTCATCCAGGTTCTGCTGTGCCTGTAAAACCGCCAGCCTGGCTGATGTGAGCTTCGACTGGATGGTGGCGGCATCATCGCTGGGGGATGACACTGCCAGTACATCGCCCTGCTTCACTTCGTCACCCACGGCAACGTTTAACTGAGCCAACACCGCATTGTATTCAAAGCCCAGCTGAACATCATTCTCGCTGATCACCGAACCTGTGCCATCGGCCGAGAGCACCAGGCTGCCTCTTTTCACCGTGGCAGTTTGCAGCGGTGAAGTTGTAGCTGCCTCCACCGATGTTGTTGTCTGGTGATAGTAATAATAGCCTCCACCAGCTCCAGCCATAATCACCACCGATAATATCCAAAACCAGGGTTTTCTGAACATACGCCTCCTTTTCCAGCAATTTACTCGCATATATATTATGAAAAGAATGTAAAGAGCGGGTTCAGAGATTATTTAGAGATTGTTATGAATTTCACGGAGTGGTTGATTGGAACATGGTTGAACGGGCGGGAATTAATTGATAGCCATGAAGCCTCTAAATCGCTAATGCTATCAAAATAACTTCTTAATATTTCCTGAACATGTGCTTGTTATCCTATTACCAGATCCCCATGGATCGCAAATCGATCAATTTCGAAAGGAGTAACTATTCAATAAAATGCAGCATAAAAAGACGATCATAATTCTTATCGTGGGCGCGCTGGCAGCTATATCAGCTTTCGGTGCAATCGCCTACCAGTCGGTCTTCGCAGCCACGCCCGGCACCACAGATACCGGTACGACGACCAGCGCCCCCCAAATGGGCCCAGGTTGGATGGGTAATAGAGGCCCGTGTGGAGCATACAACCAGCAAGGCCTGGCAGACGCATTGGGCATCACCGAGGATGAATTGAACACCGCAACCCAAAATGCATACAGCGCAGCTTTGACTGAGGCAGTATCACAGGGATTGTTAACCCA
>CAYLPS010000038.1:0-27828 GCA_964385625.1 uncultured Anaerolineaceae bacterium
GTGATCGGGTTGGGAAAGGATTTGCATCAAGCGCTTGAGCGAGCCTATGAAGCAGTACAACCTATTTCTTTCGAAGGCAGGCAATACAGGCGGGATATCGGCAAAAAGGCCCTTGGTTTAGTAGAGACTGAACCAATATTGGATGCCTCGCCTGCTTACCTTGCCTCGGGAGTCTCCATCGATTCTGGCAACCGCGCTGTGGATCTCATGAAGGCGGCAGTTCAGTCAACTTATGGGCCGCAGATATTGGCAGGAATAGGCTCCTTCGGTGGGCTGTTTGAGGCTGGCGAGTTAAAGGGTATGCGGCAGCCAGTTCTGGTGGCATCGACAGATGGAGTGGGGACCAAGGTGATGCTTGCCGCCGAAGTTGGGAGCTATGCATCCATTGGACAAGATATTGTAAATCACTGTATTAATGATATTCTGGTGCAGGGAGGCAGACCTCTATTCTTCCTGGATTATTTTGCCTGCTCAAAGCTTAACCCTGAAATCGTGGCAGAAGTTGTGAGGGGTATATCGGCTGCTTGCCGTGAGGCAAATTGTGCCTTGATTGGTGGTGAGACGGCTGAAATGCCAGGAGTGTATGCTGATGGGAAATTTGATTTGGCGGGCACTATAGTGGGTGTCGTCGAGCGAGATTGTATTCTACCCCGGGCGGATCTACATGCGGGAGATATTTTAATTGGGATAAGTTCCTATGGCCCGCACACCAATGGTTATTCACTCATCCGGAAGATATTTGCTGGCGTACCAATGAATACCGTCGTCCCAGAAATTGGGCTTCGCCTGGGAGAAGCGCTACTTGCTCCGCACCGTTCGTACTTATCCTTGCTCCACCCTCTCATATCTCAGCACGATTCTCCCATTAAGGCATTGGTGCATATCACTGGCGGTGGATTTCTGGAAAATATCCCTCGCATCCTGCCGGATGGGTTGGGAGCAGTAGTCTGCCTGGAAAACTGGCCTATTCCACCCTTATTTAAGCTCATTCAAAAGCGAGGTGGGATAAACCAGGATGAGATGTATCGCGTTTTCAATATGGGGATTGGCATGATTGCCGTGGTTGCCCCGCATGATGTGGATGCTGTTTGCTTTTCCATCCCGGAGGCAACCTGGAATATCGGTGAACTTGTCAATGGCAAGAAGCGGGTGATCCTGATATGAGAGGGGAGTTAGAACCCGTACGCGTGGTCAGGCCAGGTGGGACGACACTCGTGGTTTTACTCTCGGGTTTCGGTTCCAATTTACAGGCTATTATCGATGCCTGTGCAGGTGGCACTTTGCATGCCCATGTGGCAGCGGTCATCTCGAACAACCCCGACGCATACGGATTGGAACGCGCCCGCCAGGCAAATATCCCGGCGATCGCTTTTCCAAAACCGCGCCAGCTGGGGCGAGGTACATATGATGCTGAGCTGGCCAGGCTGGTGATGAGCTACCAACCGGACTGGGTGGTACTGGCGGGCTGGATGCGCATCTTATCGAATAGCTTCCTTGCCTGCTTTCCCAATCGAGTTGTCAACCTTCACCCTGCGCTGCCTGGAAATTTCCCTGGTACCGAAGCGATCCACCGGGCATTTGATTCCTATCAGCGTGGTGAGATCACCCAAACAGGTGTTATGGTGCACCTGGTGCCAGACGAGGGTGTTGATTCGGGTCCGGTGCTGGCGCAAGAAATTGTGCCCATTCATCCCGAAGATCGCCTGGAAGTGCTGGAAGCTCGCATCCATATGGTTGAGCATCGCTTGCTGGTCTCCACGCTCCGCTCGCTTTGTACTGCAGACTATTTACCATCTGATCATTAACTCAAGACCATTCACAATTTATAGGAGATCTATATGCCGAAAGCCATCCTATCTGTATACGATAAAACCGGGCTGGTTGAATTTGCACGGGGTCTGACTGGCGCAGGTTGGAAGTTAATTGCCTCAGGCGGAACGGCGCGAATATTGCGTGAGAACGGGATGGCAGTTACCGAAGTGGCGGATTACACTGGCTCACCTGAGATCCTGGGCGGGCGGGTGAAAACCCTCCACCCGGCCATCCATGGCGGGCTGCTTGCTCGTGCCACGAATGCTGACCAGGCTGAGCTTAATGCTTTAGGCTGGGATAGCATAGATCTCGTTGCGGTTAACCTGTATCCTTTTGAGCAGACAATTACTAAAGCAAATGCTGCCCTGGAGGATGCTATTGAGAATATCGATATTGGTGGGGTGACCCTCATCCGCGCGGCTGCCAAGAACTATGAGCGGGTGACGCTGGTTTGCGACCCGCGGGATTACCCGGATGTACTGGAGGAGATCAAAACTGGAGGCACCTGTGCTGAGACCCGCGGGCGATTAGCCGTGAAGGGTTTTGCTCATACTGCGCATTACGATGCACGGATTACCAATTACCTGGAGAAGCAGCTGCTCGAGGGTAGTGATGAACAACAGCCTCTCAATCTTAATTTGTATCCCATCTCCCGCCTGCGCTATGGTGAAAACCCGCACCAGGAAGCGGTGCTATATGGCTACAAACCAGGGGCTGGCCCTCTGGGTGGAAAGGTGCTCCAGGGAAAGGCTCTCTCGTACAACAACCTGCTTGACCTTGATGCTGCCTGGCGATGTGCGGTGTCGTTTGAAGCGCCGACAGTGGTCATTGTCAAGCATCTCTCACCCTGTGGGATTGCTTCAGGTAAAACATTGGCTGAAGCATTTCCGCTAGCACTGGCTTCTGACCCGATCTCGGCTTTTGGAGGGGTGATTGCCACGAACACGCCTTTTGATGGTGAAATTGCCGCCGCATTGGGGAAGCTGTTTGTTGAGTGTATTGCTGCTCCCGGATTCACCCTTGAAGGGCTTGAGATCCTGGCCACGCGCAAGAACCTGCGCCTGGTGGAAATGCCGGATGCCACCATTTCACCCCTCTACGAGTTGCGTTCGGTCAACCAGGGAGTGCTGCGCCAAACCGTGGATATGGGTGATCCAGAAGGCACCCAATGGCGTGTGGTCAGCAGGCGCCAACCGACAAGCCCCGAATGGGCTGCCTTACATTTTGCATGGAAGGCATGCCAGCATGTTAAATCCAATGCCATCGTCTTTGCCCGAGATGAGGCCACCGTGGGGATCGGCGGGGCGCAGCCTAACCGGGTGGATTGTGTGCGCATAGCCGTAGCACGCGCGGGTGAAAAGTCGCGCGGGGCAGTGATGGCCTCGGATGCGTTTTTCCCCTTCCCAGATTCGGTGCAGGTGGCTGCCGAGGCGGGAATAACGGCGATCATTGTGCCGGGTGGGTCAGTACGCGACGAAGATTCTATAACTGTAGCCGATGCGAATCATATCGCCATGGTGTTTACGGGTATAAGGCATTTCCGGCACTAAAGAAATATTGAAGAAGATACCATGTGTAACTAATTCACGTGATGCCTATAAATCTCGATGGGATACAACCAATATAAATGCGTTGCATTATGGGAGATCGCTATCCATGCTAGAGCTAATCATAGAAAGATTTAGGATGTGTTAGAGGCAAAATGAGAATCACAAGATTTCGTCACGGTCTTATATTCTTGGGTACGATCGTCCTAATGGGTATACAACTGTCCTCGTGTAGTGGATCTGCTCCTGCACAATCATCAGCATCGACAATACCGCAGGCAACCTCCATTCCCGCGCCCCACATATCGCGAGAATTGCCTTCTCCGCTTGGCTGAACGACCCAGCTAGTACTAGTTTTGAGATCTTCAGCATGAATACCGATCAATCTGGGCTAATGAATCTCACCAATAATCCAGCGCGAGATATGTATCCTGCCTGGTCTCCAGACGGGAATAATATTGTGTTCTGTTCTGACCGGTGTGGAAATAGCGAGGTATACCTGATGAATGCAGATGGTTCAGATCAACACTTGCTGACCGATAAAATCATAGATTGTGCAAATCCCAGCTGGTCAGTGCCGATCTGGTCTCCTGATGGCCAATGGATTGCAATTTCGTCAGCACTAAGTGCTGCTTACACAGAAGGCAAGCTGGACATCTTTCTGATTCGTCCTGATGGTTCACAGGCCATCAATCTTACCAATCATCCAGCCAATGATAGGGGATACAGCTGATCACCTGATAGCTCCCGTATATCATTCAGCTCCGATCGGGACGGAAATGAGGAGGCTTATATTATTGCTGCTTACGGGAAGGACTTGACGCGCTCGACAAATGGCCCCGCTACAGATAGTGGAGGAGTATAGTCACCAGATGGCAATCAATTGCTTATCATGTCAAATCGAGATGGCAATTGGGAGGTCTAAATGATGAATGCAGACGGATCAAGACAAATCAATCTGACAAATAATTCCGCGTCTGACCAAAATCCGGCCTGGTCAGTGGATGGTAAATTTATCTATTTCACCTCGTATCGTGATGGCAATACCGAAATATACCGCATGAATGCTGATGGCACAGGTCAGGTGAACCTGACGAACAGTCCGCAGGAGGATTATTGGTTTCGGTTGTCCCCCGATGGGAGCCAAATTGCCATCACCTCATGCCTGGAAAAATGTCAAACCTCAGAATCAGTCTGGAAGACCTCAATCATGAATAGCGATGGGACAAACCAGCGCGAGGTTTTAGATGTCGCGTCTAGCGTTTTCTGGCGGCCATAGAATAATATTCGAAGTTATAACAACTTTAGCGAATTCATGGACTAAGTGGATATCTCTTCGAATAAAATCCTGTGCATCAGACTTCCAAGGTTCGAAACCCTGCAATTTAGAATCTGCTGTATTTTTTGTGTTTACCGCCTTGGACAGGAGTGCAAACCGTCTTTCATTCCTTCTTGCCGCGGTTATAACGAGGAGACAATTGGGTACGGATATGCTGAAATTGACCGTTGATTTTGGGCGATAGTCGATGTAAAAGACGGCTATTTTCCCATTTTTCCCCACATTTTTTCCATTGGACTAAAAGTAGCGGGTTCGAATGCGCCGGCGTCTCCTGAAGGCAGGTGACATTGGCCACGCCAGGTCCACAATATCACGACCATTGGCGGCTAGCAAAAAAAGAATTGCCCCTATGGCTCGGTGGGCAATTCTTGTTTATGGTCTTCAGTGTAATATTGAAATGTCTTTTAAGAATGAAATGTTCTGAAATCCATCAACCTGACCGCAGTTTAACTATAGAATACCCATTTCTCGAAGTTCACTCTCAGCCCTTTCATACAAGGATGAAGGAATGTCCTGATAAGGGCGGCGTGGGTAGCCAGGATTTATGCCCCTCATGCGTAACACTGCGTAGGTCATGGTGAGGGTGGGGCCATATTTCAAGATGGATCTTGCCTTGACCACCTGCAATTGATAGTCGCCAGTTTTGCGTGGATTGCCCTCCTGCCAGGTTTTATAGAAATCAGCCATGAACTCTGGAAAGCAATTCGCAAGCCCCGAAATGACCCCATGCGCACCTGCATTGAGGGCAGCAGCCGCAATTGCCTCGGTGCCAATTATGAATGTAAAATCAGGCTTCCTGACCTTTAAGAGATACATGTAAAAAGCTACCAGGTCAAATGCCGAATCCTTCACTCCGGCTAGCCCTTCATCTGCCAGCGTTGCGAGCATCTCCGGTGTGATTGTATTGCCTGAGGCCCCTGGATTGTTATATAGAAAAACCGGAATATCGACCGCCTGGATAATTGCCCGGTAGTGATCCAGTAGCTGGTCGGGAGTGTATTTGTAATAATAAGGGGGTATCGCCCCCACACCATCCGCTCCGATGGACTGCGCGTGCTTTGCCAGCTCGATGGTCTGGCTCGTATTAGCCGCACCTACGTGCACGATGACCGTACAGGAGCCTTTTTCCTCGACCACGACATGGGCTACTCGTTTCCGTTCTTCGGTGCTCATCAGTGGGCCACTGCCATATGTCCCACATGGATAGAACCCATCGACATACTGCGCCTGGAAGCGGATCACGTCCCTTTGTGCAGCTTCATCGAAATTTCCATCTTTGTCGAAGCATGTAATTGCCGGTGGAATAATACCTTTGAATTGTTTTTTCATGGATAGCTGTTCTCCTAGAACTATGATCTTTTAAGCTCGCTCAAAACTTGGGGATTGAGGATATTTACGCAAATTTCACCTCGTAATGTATCAATGATGGTTTGGGCACACACGTGGTCCATCCGTTCCATGGATTCGTAGGTATAAGCAGCAATATGGGGGGTTGCCAGAACATTATCAAGCCCAATCAGTGGGCTGTTCTGCGGTGGCTCGATATCATAAACATCCACTGCTGCACCGGCGATACGATTTTCCTGTAGAGCTTCACACAATGCAACCTGGTCAACCAGCTCACCCCGCGCCAGATTCACTAGGTAAGCCGTCTTTTTCATCAGCGTTAACTCTCTATGCCCGATCATTTTATTGGTCTCGGATAGCAGGGGCACATGCAGCGTAACAATATCGGAGTGCTTCAGCAATTCGTCGAGACTGACATATTGCAGATTGGGCATGGTGACAAGCTGGTCGCTATATACAATGTCACAGGCTAGAATATTGCTGCCGAAACCCCGCAGGCGGCGGATCACGCTTTGACCTATTCTCCCGGTTCCTACCACACCAATCGTCAGCGCCCTAAGTTCATGCCCGATGAAGCGTTCCCAACCACCAGCTTTCGTCGAACGAACAGCTTGATAAACCCTCCGCAATAATGACAGCATAACAGCAATGGTAAAGTCAGCCACTGCCTCTGTATTTGTTCCGGGGGCGTTTGCCACTAAGACCTTGAGCTGGTTCGCAGCCTGAAGATCGATATTATCCACCCCCACACCATGCTTCATGATCAGAAATAGGCGAGGGCTGGCTTCCATTACGCTGCGGCTCATCAATTCAGCACCACAGATCACGATATCAGGATTCTCTCTCCCCATTATCTTGATCGTCTTTTCTTCCGTAAGGGGTCTATCACTTAGAGCAACCTCTTTTACATCTAATCCTGCTTCTATCAACATTTTTTTACCAACACCAGAGACCCCACCAAAAGAACGAGAGGTGATTAAGACAAGGTTCACTGCTGCATCTCCGAATGCTTATTGAAATCACTCTTATCTAGTATGATCAGACCGCCAGGGAATAGTAGATATCCAAACGCTCGAGTGCTTTACGGATATTGTCTTTTGCTTCAGGCGTAGCAGCGACAAATGGAGAGCGAGGGTAAGCCTGGAGAATGCCCCGGATCTCGAGCATGGCGTATACCGCCAGCTGGGTGGATTGGGCTAAATACATCACTTCGCGCATCTGATTCACCACGAACTGAGTCTGCCGGCAGGCCTCGAAATCGTTCTCCATGCCCTCTTGCCACATCTTGGCACAGATTTCCGGAAAAGCGTTAGCCAGTCCGGGAATGTATGCTTCTGCTCCTAGCGCCCGTGCAGATGTCCACATCGATTCGGTGCCAAGCACCACATCAAACCCTTTACTCCCCAATTCTCGCATATATGTCGCAAATTTCATGATATCGAAGGTGGCGTCTTTGATCCCGTGAAGCCCATGATCCATGAGTCTCCTGATGCTGTCCAGCGAAATTTCATATCCCGAAAACTTGGGATTGTGGTACAGGTAGATAGGAAATGTGGGGGAGACCGCATCGAGCATTGCGTCGTAGAATGCCATTACCCCTTCCTTGGTATGGTGGAAATAATAAGGACCCACCGCGGCAGCACCATCACAACCGATTTTTTCTGCATGGCGGGTCAGCTCCACGGTGTCACGGGTGTTGGTTGTTCCGGTATGCGCGATGATGGCAATCTTTCCGTTTGCCACCCTTACGCAAACCTCGGCCACTTTTTTTCTTTCCTCCACGTTCATCATGGGACCAGACCCATAGGAACCACAGATATACAAACCATGCACATGATCCTTGAGATAATCGACCAGCTTCTCGAGATTAGCAATATCCAATTCTCCTTCCTGGTCGAAAGGGGTTACCATGGGGGGTACGACGCCTCTAAGTTTGAACATGATCATCATCCTTTATCGTGTAGATTTTTATTCTGCATGGTTGGAATAATTCTCCAACCCTAATTCAGTTAATTTCGCCAATGTTGGAGTTCCATTCCGAATATCCCAACCTCTTTCGTCGTAGTAATCATCTAATAATTTCTCTGCATCTTCCTCCGTCACTACCTTGGTGTTGAAGTAGTCTTTCATCTCTATCCTGCCTTCAGGGGTGTCCATGGGCCTGAACCACAATTCCGGCACCTTGTCGTCTGCCCTGGTAAAGCCTTCCCTGACATTGACGACCTTGGCCAGGTTACTGATGCGCTCGCCGCGCTGAATCAGCTCGCCTGGGGATATGTCGTCTCCCGTTGCAGCGTTGTACATTCTGGCGATATCATTGCCGAGGATCAACCCCTGGTAGGCGTAGATCGCACACATCCCTATCGAATTTTTGACCCTCATCATGTCTTCCATGTGCTTGGTATATCTTCCGACATTAAACCAGCCGGTGTAGGGGCTCGAAGTAAAGATGCGCTCGACCACCTCCGCTGATAAGCCCCAGGCTTCTACCTGTTCCTGGATCTCTTCCAGGGTCTTGTTACGGCTGTTCGTGCGCGTGTGAGAGCCGCCATGGTGAGGTCTTGGGCGGGTAAAGAAGGACATCATCAGCGGATGTAAATTAGAGGGCCGGGCATCATAGATAAAATCCATTCCTTTGCAGATACCGGCATACCAGTATTGCTGAGGATCCAGTCCAAACTCTTTTTTTATGCGCAGCCAGCCATCCGATAATATGCTGCCGAATCCCTCCCGCCTGACCATCATTTTGTAGAGCTTATCATACGTCTCATAGTCCCTGTGCAGCTCCAAACCACCTGTGTCCTCTTTACTCAATCTACCCATCTCGTACAGCTGGGTAATGAAATCGATGATACGCGTGGTGGTATAAAAGTCCATGCCCGATATCGAATTCGCATCGGCCACCAGGTGGATCATCTTGCGGAAATCTCTCACCCCAAGCAGCATCCCGGAAGTGGCGCTTTTGCTAAAAGGCGAGCCGTAGCCAACTTCACCATCGTATTCGCCGCCTTTGATTTTCCATTTCAGGCGGCAAGATAGCATGCATGTGGTGCAGGGAATTACCTCTTCAACAGTCTCTATGCGGGTTTTCTCCCCGTACAGTTCATCCCATTCAGCCTTGGACCAAATCCCTGGGTATTGGGTGTGTTTGAATGTATCCCAGCCAGCAGCAAGTCCCAGCTTGATCCAGTGTTCTCTTTTCGGCCACTCGAGGATATGTTTTTGCAAGTCTTTATAAACTGCGAAAAACTCGTGTGCATCATCTACCTCGACATCACCGCTGCCGTTTGCCACGATTGCCTTGAGATTTTTAGATCCCATCACTGCCCCCAGGCCGCCCCGTCCCATGGAATCTGTTTTATCCACGATGGTGAGTGAGTTGCGCACCTGGTTTTCACCTGCCGTCCCGATGACCAGTGCGCCAGTCTCTGAGCCCTCCCGCCTCACGAGTTCATTATTGACCTCTTCGATACCTCTGCCCCATAATTCTTTAGCGTCGATGAGCTCAACTTTTTCATCCCGGATACGCAGGTAAACTGGTGACGGAGCCTTGCCGGAGATAACCAGGTGATGGCAGTGTGCACGATTCAGTGCCATACCGAAATAACGACCCCCTCCAGTACTGGCGCCGATATAATGCCGGCCGTCGTCTGAAGCGAAGGTCGGGTATTTTGTGATCACCGTCGTTTTTGGTGTGCCGGGGGTGAGGGTTCCAACCAGGAGACCTGGGTTAACGATGATCCGGTTCTCGGCAGATAATGGATCGACGTGAGCGGGGAGGTGCTCAGCCGCCAGCCGCCAGCCCACCCCACAACCACCGATCAGATTGCGGTCTATTTGCTCATCTACCGGTTCTCTGCTGATGGTGTTGCTTGAAAGGTCTACAAACACCGTCCAATGACGTGGGCGTGGCATGTATGGCTCCTTCTAAACTTGATGCGGCTGCTGAACGATAAGTATTTTGTAGCCACTTAGCTCTGAGTTTAACGTCAGAGCAGCATAAGGGCATGCTGCAACGCAGGCTGGATTTCCACCACATAGATTACACAGCAAGGGCAGGATAATCGGCACCGTGTGATCTGTATTAATCTCACGTTCAATGATGATCGCAGATTTTGCTGGGTTGAAGACGCCGTGCCTGGAATACGAGCAAGCGAGCTGGCAGCTACGGCAGCCTCGGCACATGTTTGGGTCGATAACAATCCCCATGTCGCTCACCAAGTTTTTCTTCGTTATGGTCTGTAAACAATCTCCAGCTGGTTGCCTTCCGGATCGTTGAAATATCCGATGGTCCACCCAATGCTGGTCTGACGTACGTTATAAAGTGCGATCCCCTTGTTTGCCAGCGATGAAGCTGCCTGGTCGAAATTATCGACCACCAAACCAAGATGGCTGTAGCCAGGGTCTGAAAGAGCCCGATTTACCCGGGGGGTATCTGTAGGCAGTATTTCAATCACCAAGCCACTATCTGCCTGCAGAAAAAAAATGGGAGGCCGGCCGACCTTTTCCAAGGTACGGATCACAGAAAAGCCAAGTTTTTCGACATACCACTTCGATAGATTGGTGGGATCTTTTGAATATAAACCTACATGCTCAACATCCATCTCAATCATCCAACTCAGCAAAGGCTGAAACCGGCATCGCCTCCATCCCATACAAGCGGAGCGGGATGGCGAAAACACGGCGGATTTTCTTGCCCAAGATGGGTACCAGGTTCATATCCTCGATTAAAAATGACTTTTGTTTCTTTTTTAATAGGAAGGTCTTGTGAACCGGAAATGGTGTTGGCACTGCCACTTTTCCTTCCGGTATATTTTCTATCCCAATCAGATCCACCCCATAGGCGCGAATGTTGAAGTTGTCCACGATATAATTTGCTGCTTCAACCGAAAAGGCTGGTTGTTCGGCAACGAAACGCTCAGGAGCCTGGTTTCGAATTTTCGAGAACCCGGTATACACCAGCAATACGTCCGCTTGTGCCAGCTCATCCTTATATGTTTGGAGCTCATCGACAATAATCTTTTCTCGATCTCCTTTTGGTATCTCCAATAAAAGCGGGTGCTCGAAGATAAAGTCATTGAGGCAGAATTCATGCAGCTTGAATCCTTCAGGGTCAACGTGAAATGGCAGGTCGATATGCGTGCCTGTGTGGGCGAAGAAATGCGCCAGGCTGGTGTTATTGTAAGAATTCCAGCGGACATCGCTCTCATTATTGTCAGTAGGTTTGGGGATCATGCGTGAACGTTTGATCACTGCCGGTTTTTCGATCGGTCCGGGCATGACAATTTCATGGGGTTCCAATGAATAGGATAATTCAACGAACATATCCGCTCCTTTGTTTTTGGGGATGTCTTTCGGCGTACGGAATGAGTATATCAACAATGCGATATAATGTCAATACATATATACATTATTACATTATCATGTCTTGACATATTAACATTGTAATGCTAAAATCACGCAATATGTAAAATCATCACCCACAATATTGGTTTATCTCTAAAAAAATAATCCAGAGGCATAAGAACTACTATGGAATTAAACGACGAATTTCAAAGGATTTTCCAAAGGGTAAATTTAGAGTTGCACCCCGAGTCACCTGTACCCATTTATTACCAATTAAGTAAATATCTGGAGAAGCTCATCCAGGATGAGCTCATTCAACCCGGTGACCGCTTCCCTTCAGAAGAAGCGATTGCCTCTTATTTTCGCGTGAGTCGCCCAACCGCCAATAAAGCCGTGCAAATATTACTTAGCGACGGATGGCTCATTCGCAACAAGCAAGATAAACGATCGGGGACTTTTGTGAAGGAAAAGCCATATATATGCATCGGTTTTTTGACGGAAGGGATGA
The DNA here is from genome assembly GCA_964385625.1 of uncultured Anaerolineaceae bacterium. Classification (GTDB taxonomy): domain Bacteria; phylum Chloroflexota; class Anaerolineae; order Anaerolineales; family UBA4823; genus FEB-25. The sequence goes on from CAYLPS010000038.1 coordinate 11,900, forward strand.
GCTTCGCCGACCAGTTTCCCCCTGAGATGCCGATAAAAAGCCAGACGATCTTCATAAAAAACATCCCGGCCAGTGCCAAATTATCAAAATTACTGCGCTTAGTGGAAGGGGATGCCATCATCTACATGAGAAGGCTGAGATTCGTGTGCGATCAACCGATCCTGGTCTGCGACTCGTACCTTTCAGAGGCCAGATTCCCAGGTTTGGCAGATATTGATTTCACACAGAACGGCCTATACAAGACCCTGGAATACCACTACCACTGCCCGATCATCAGCTCAGAGCGTCAGGCGATGGCGGTGGAGGCGATTGATGATGACATCATCAGCCTCCTTGGTCTGCATCCATTCTCCAGCATCTTCATGATGACCGGTGTAACCTACACCTACGATGATGATCCGGTCGATTATCTTCAAACCTATCTTCAACCGGGCGTCAGTTTAAAAAACAAGATTTACCAGAATGTCCCAAGAGAAGTAGCTCCCGTTCCATAAGGAGGCTTAACGTGCAAGGACAGTGCATCTTAGCGCATGATCTTGGTACCACCGGAAATAAGGCTTCCCTTTATCGCCCGGATGGAGAACTGATCAAGAGCTGTTACCATCCATACCCTACTTGCTACCCCCAATCTGGATGGGTAGAACAATGCCCGGACGATTGGTGGGCTGCTTTGGTTCTTTCCACTCAAGAAGTGCTTTCAGCTTCCCAGGTCACTCCGTCTCAAATCCTGGGTCTCTCAATCAGCGGCCAGATGATGGCCGGCATACCGATTGACCGGGAAGGCAATGTGTTACAGAAAGATGTGATGATTTGGTGCGATTATCGCAGCGGGCAGCAAGCCCAGGTGATCAAGGAGAAAATCGGCTGGCGAGCATTCTACCAGAAAACTGGAGCGGGCATGGAGATTCCCCTCTATCCGATCGCCAAGCTGCTGTGGATCAAAGAAAACCTGCCGGAGGTCTATAAAAAGGCGCATAAATTTCTGGGTGCGAAGGATATTTTAATCCAACGCCTCACCGGGCGGTTTGTGACCGATTACTCTGATGCTTCCAACACTGCCATGCTTGACATCCATAGTAAGAATTGGGCTGTGGATTTGATCCGTGAGGTCGGAATCGAAGTGAACAAGCTCAGTGATGAAGTGCTTCCATCTCACACAGTTGTTGGAGAAGTCCACAAAAAAGCGGCCGAGGCAACAGGGCTTCTGGAAGGTACCCCGGTTATCCTGGGCGGGGGTGATGTGGCCTGTGCCGCACTCGGTGCAGGTGTCATCCAGGAGGGATCCGCTTACAATTATATTGGCTCGGCATCCTGGCTGGCGATCGCCTCTCACAAACCCATATTCGATGAACAGATGCGGCCTTTCACATTGTGCCATGTCGTGCCGGATAGGTATGTCGTTCAGCTGGCCATGTTTTCTGCCGGGGTGGTCTTTGAATGGTTTCGCGATCAAATCTGCCATCTGGAGAGTTCCTACGCAAAGCATCGATGTTTGGACGCCTACGATCTGATGACCCAGGAAGCATCATGCTCACCCGCGGGTGCGAACGGGTTGATTTTCTTGCCCAATTTGCGGCCTGGAGGAGCACCGCACAATAACCTGAACGATAAAGGAGCACTCTTAGGATTAACACTGGCGCATAAGCGTGAGGATGTTTTGCGTGCGGTTCTGGAAGGAATTACTTATAACATACGAATGATGAGTGAGGCAATGGAGAAACAGGTGGGGACTCCATTTGTTGAACTACGCATGATAGGCGGGGGATCAAAAAGTGCCTTGTGGCGCGAGATTGAAGCGAATGTATTGAACCGGAAGATTCTAACTCTCTCGGCTCACCAGGAGGCTAATTCTTTGGGAGCTGCCATCATCGCGGGGGTGGCATTAGGTCTGTACAAGAGTTTTGATGAGGGCGTGAAGCTATACGTTAAGCAGAGAGAGATTGTTGAGCCAAAGGAGGAATTATCAAAAATTTACCAACAGAAATATCCACTTTTCAACAATGCGTACTCTGCACTAAGACCAGTTAATGACGAAATCAATCGTATGAATATGTAACTCAACAGTAGAGGAGTCATTCTTTGAAAGAATGAGGAGAATAACCATGAAATCGATTGAGCACAACAATGACAACTTATCGCGTAAGAACTTCCTTAGAGTTGCAGCCACTGGTGCTACTGCAATCGTAGGCAGCAGCCTCCTTGCAAGCTGTGCTTCCGAGGCTCCAGAAACCCAGGCTCCATTAACAGCTGCAGAATTATCCTCCCCCGGAGAAGCGGTAATCGCCAAGTATGATTTGGACAAAGATACTGCCTACGATTTAACCATGAAAAAGCACGCCTGGCTGGACTGGTATCATAACGCGCCAGTAATCCACCAGTATCGTGTCGATCCGCCATATAAAATCGGCTATATCACCAGCTGGAGGGGGGAGCCCTGGCAGGAGATCAATATTGCAGAGTTCACCAGAGAGGTAAAACGCTCCACGCTGATCACCGACTTCGTCCACATGGATAGCGCCGGCTCGGTTGATACAGAAATTAATAACCTGAAGGACATGTTTACCATGTGGAAAGCGGGCGATATTCAGGGAATCGTGGTAGATCCCCTGGACCCCATGGCTCTTGTGGATACGATCGAAGAGATATATAACGCAGGTTGCCCGATTATCCTGTTCAACAATGCAGCCAATACCACAAAATACACCAGCTTTGTCTCTGATGACCCCTGGACATATGGTACGCAGGGTGCCGAATGGCTGGTTAAGCAGCTGAATGGAAAGGGCAAGATTCTCTTCTTCAGGGGCCTTAAGGCATACCCGATCGATGATGGGCGTAGTGGCGGCGCACTGGCTGTATTCGATCAGAATCCCGGGATTGAAATTGCCGCCATTGAGTATGCGGATTGGTCATACGACAAGGCAAAGACAGTCTTTATGGATATGGTAGCCGCCCATCCTGAATTCGATGGAATTTACTCGGTTGGAGGGCAGATGTCTTTGGCCATTATCGATGCCATGGTCGAGCTTGGCATGGATCCTGGCAAGTACGCCCATGCCTCCGAAGACCAGAATGGCTTCCTTTTGAAAGCCATGGAGTACAACATTCCTGCCTTCGCGGCATGCCATCCTTCGATCGTTAGTGCCATCAGCGTCAGGTTGATGGAGGAGCTCCTGCAGGGCTACCCGGTGATCAAGGCTTACTTCTTCCCCACCCCGGTCATTCCTTCGGAAAAATTCAAGGATTATGCGAGGCCGAATGCGCCAGAAGGGATCTTCGTTTTCACGCCGCTTAGCGACGAGGAATGCCAGGAAGCTGTCAAATAAACTGTCATCGATAGCGATACTATCCGCCCGGTAGTATCGCTATCTTTTCTATCAGAACCAACAAGGAAACGTGGGACCGTGGAAATCCTGGCCTTAAATTCATTGCGCAAGCATTTTCCCGGAGTGGAGGTCTTGAAGGGAATCAGTTTTGCCCTAGAGCAAGGCAGGATCTATGGCTTGGTTGGTGAAAATGGAGCCGGCAAATCCACGCTGGTAAAGATCTTAATGGGTTTGTTCCCGCCGGACGAAGGGGACATTGTGATCCAAGGGCAAAAGGTCCAGATCAGAGATCCACAGCAAGCTCGCTATGATTTCGGCATAGGCGCCGTATTCCAGGAACATGCTCTGGTCCCGCAAATGAGCATTGCCGAAAATGTCTTTCTGGATCGTCTTGAAGGATTTTACAGGCAAGGCATCATAAATAATACCTTGCTGGAACACAGCGCTATAGAAGCGATTGGCAAAGTGGGATTGGATCTGGACGTTTCTACACATGTTGAGGAGATCTCCGAAGCAGAAAAGAGTCTGGTCGAGTTTTCCAAGGTTTTGCACCATGACCCAAAAATCCTGATCCTGGATGAAATGACCGCCCCGTTGGAGAGTGGGGCCGTGCTTGAATTATTCGAACTCCTACGCACATTGAAGAAATCAGGAAAAACGGTGATCTTCATTTCACACAGGTTACAGGAAGTGCTTAACATCTGCGACGAGGTATTGGTGCTTAAGGATGGCAACCTTGAGGGGATTGTCGATAACACACAGAAAACGGACCCTGCTGCCACGCGAAAGAAAATCGTGCGCATGATGACCGGCACTGAGAAAGGATTGCACTTTCCTCCCAGGGCTGGGGCAATGACAGGCCGAAAGGCAGTTCTCTCTCTCAGGGGAATAAAAAACGGTAGCCTGTGTGACATCAATTTCGATGTCCACGAAGGTGAGATCGTTGCCCTGGCAGGTTTACGTGGCCAGGGCCAGAGCATTCTTTTAAGGGCCATAGCCGGGCTGCTCCCCCATATAGAGGGGGAAATTCTTCTCGGCGCAGAACCCATGAGATGCAGGAATCCTTATGATTCGATTAAATGCGGCATTTTCTACGTCTCGGACCAGAGAGAAGAGGAAGAGCTGTGGTTGTCGCATGATATCTGGCTCAACCTGTCCCTGACCAGCATTGGTGATCGTGCTTCATTTGGGATCATCCGGACGAAATATGACCATGCTGTGATGCAGGATATGGTTTTGAACCTCAGGATTGAGCCTCCAAACCTGCGCAAGCTCGTGCAACAGCTCAGCGGGGGCAACCGCCAGAAAGTGGTCCTGGGAAAATACTTGCTGGCCCGCCCGAAGATCCTGCTGATGGACCAGCCAACCATCGGCCTGGATGTGGGTGCCAAGGTCGAGATATACGAACTGCTTAGAAAACTGACGGATCAAGGTATTCCAACCCTGGCAGTCTTGACTGACCTGGAAGAAGTCGTCAACCTGCCTGACCGTATCCTGGTGATCCACGAAGGCAAGATCGTGCGAGAGTTCAGCGGCGAAAAAGTCGATGAAGAGGAGCTGGTTGACTCATACTATGGTTGATGCTTACCGCGAGAAATTGGCAAGGGCTACCTCGGTTACCGTGGGTAAAAAGTTACGTGCAATATTGATGGATAACTATATTTTTGTCATTCTCATCGCTTTCTGGGTTGCCGCGTCCGTTGCTTCGCCGTATTTCCGGACAGTATCCACCTTCTCGAACATCCTCTCCAGTGCGGTTCCCATCGCACTGATCGGCTTTGCTCAAACTTTTGTGGTCTTAAGTAGGGGGTTCGACCTTTCGGTGGGAGCAGTTGCCAGCATGGCAACTGCAGTGGCATCCGTGGTCATGATACATAATACCTTTCTGGGCATTGCCCTGGTGCTGATCATCGCTGTTTTGATCGGGACCATCAACGGGTTCGGAGTCACAAAATTTCATATAGATCCTTTCATCATGACCCTATGCATGATGTTCTTCCTGACCGGGGTAAACTTGCTCATCCGGCCCAGTCCCGGTGGGTACATTCCGGATGGGTATAAGAAATTCCTACTCTATCAAGTTAACGAATTTCCAATTGTCGCATTCCTAATCTTGGTGCTAACGGCCGTGGTCGGTTACATCGTGCTCAAGAAGAGAAAATTCGGACGCGAGGTATTTGCAGTGGGCGGCCAGCCGGAATACGCCCGCATGTCGGGGATAAAAACCGACGCCACGCTGATTAAGGTTTATATTGTCAGTGCTCTCGCCTCAGCACTGGGAGGACTGTACTTAGCTGCCCGTATCGGGAGTGGGAATGCCGAAGCAGGGTCGTCCTATCTCTTTGATTCCTTTACCACCGTGTTCATGGGTGGGACACTGGTTACTGGTGGTGTAGGCGGCTATAGCGGAACACTCGGCGCGGCTCTGATCATCTCATCTATTGGCCGGATTTTACAATTCCTGGGCATTGACATCTGGTACCATTTCATTGTCAAAGGCGTTTTGTTGGCCAGCGTCGCCGGTATCCAGCTTTATTTTGTGTCCAAAAGGCGGAGATCCAGATGATCGCTAAACTCAGGCAGACGTCATCATCAATGCAAATCGCCATTCTGATCGCAGCTCTCCTCATGCTCCTGGTTGTAGCCGGCGTTGCCACTCCGGGTTTCTTGACCTACAGGCACCTCACCATGGTTTTATACGTGAATACCATGCTAGGTATCCTGGCATTAGCACAGACATTGGTGATCCTATCGGGTGGCTTGGACTTGTCCATTGGGTCGACCTATTGGATGACGATCATGGCGGGGGCTCTGCTGATGGTTAAAGGCGACACGCTCCTTCCAGTCATCGCTTGCTTGTTTTTAGGGGCATTGATTGGAAGCATCAATGGAGTGGCAATCGCTAAATTAAAGATCCCCCATGTTGTCATGACCCTGGCAATGATGGTCATCCTGACCGGTGTTCTATATGTTACTACTGGTGGAGGCGGTCACGGGCGAGCCACCGAGCAACTGATTTCATTTACAACCGGCTGGGTTTTTGGGTTTCCAGTCATCAGTTTGATCTGGATTTTCCTTTCAGTCCTTCTCTATCTCGTGCTGAAGTTCACGCCATTCGGCTGGCGCGTCCGGGCGTTGGGGAGCAATCCGATCGCTTCTCGCTGTTCAGGTATACGAGTGCAGCAAATTCAGATCGGCGTTTACATCATTAGCGGCTTATTGGCTTCTCTTGCCGGCCTCTTATACCTCGGATGGGCACGCACGCCTTACCCAACCTTCCAAAGTGGCGCTGGAGTAGGTGCGGACATCATGATGAAGTCCATCGCGGCCGTGGTCATTGGCGGGACACTTTTTTCCGGCGGACAAGGAGGTGTGGAGCGTACCTTCCTGGGCGTACTCATCCTCTCGACCTTATTCAGCATCGTAATCATGGCTGGTTTGGGGGTCGAATGGCAGATCATGCTGACCGGCATCATCATCATCAGTGTGGTGGGGGTTTACAGCCAGACGAAAAAACGGTAAAAATTGAGCTTGTTCAGTGTGGTATAACCGAGAATTATTTTCTCTCGATAATTATCAAGCAATGCCTGCCTCGCATTCGGTAGACTTTTAGATCCACCACACGAGTAGAAAACAAAATATTATCCCGCTAGTGTTGTGCGTTCGAATCGCAACTTATTAACCTGAATCGCCACCATTACGCAGCAGGCATCTTGAAAATAAAGGGCCAGGTTGATTAAAAAGATCCAGTTTTCACCTGGCCAGCCCGTTCGAAATTTGCAATGATCACCCCCTTTGGTGACGTTTTCACGTCCACTAATTCGAATGACCTGGGAATTGTGCCATGATCGAACAGGCGCTTCCCTTCACCGAGGGTTATCGGGAATATCTTCAACCACAGCCCATCGATCAAATCATATTTCAATAACGTCTGGATGAGATTACCGCTGCCATGTACCTGTAGCTCAGGGCCATCCTCTTGCTTGAGCTTGATTATCTCATCGGCTACGTTTCCATTAAGAAACACCGACTTATTCCACTGGTGCGAGGCGAGCGTCTTCGAGGCAACATATTTGGTCGCATTGTTGATCGCTGCTCCTTCGCTTTGGTGGTGCGGCCAATAGGAGGCAAAAATTTCGAACGTTTTTCTACCCAGTAATAAGTCAAAGGGCTTAGCCATTTGCTCAGCCATCACCTGGCCCATAAAATCATCAAAATAGGGTACCGTCCATCCCCCGTGCGTAAAATTATTGCTGGTATCTTCCGCCGGGCCTCCCGGCGCTTGCATGACACCATCCAAGGTGATAAAAGATAGAACAATGATTTTTCTCATCCTGATCTCCTGTGGCAGGCTTTGGATATCCAAAATGCTGATGCTACGTGCGGCACAAAATACCCTTCACTCGAAATACACCCGCCTGTTCTGTTGATTTAGAGCCAGCGGGGAAGCCGTTAGCCGATACTGATCTACCCGGATTGTGGTAGGTCACCTATGCTTGCCGGTTTGCCTGCGAACTAGCCCGAGTAGGCTTCCTTGAGCCTGGCGATGTCCAATTTCTTCATCGACAGGAAAGCTTGTGTCACGCGATTTATTCTATCGCGGTCATTCCCCCCCAGCATCTCCGCTAATTGAACGGGCAGCACCTGCCAGGAAATTCCGAATTTATCCTTCAGCCAGCCACATTGCTCCGCTTCGCGTACGTGCGACAGCTTATTCCAGTACTGGTCTATCTCTACCTGGCTATCGCAATTTACCATAAAGGAAATTGCCTCGTTGAATCCAAAGGGATGTTCTCCCGGGCTGTCCATGGCTCCGAATTCCTGGCCGAAAAGTGAGAATGCGGCATATCTGACCTTTCCATTGCGTTCGGGTTTTTCATCGGAAGCATCGTGATCAAGCGAGATCATATGTGCCGGCTGAAATACGGAGCTCCAGAAAGTTATCGCTTGTTCAGCCCATCCATACCTGTTTCCAGCGAACATGAACACCGGGGTAATCCTTTGCTGGCTTGCATCTTGAGGGGCATATATGAGCTGCCATGAAAGGCCGTACTTGTCATTGAGCCAGCCATATCTTTCACTGAACGGGTAGGCTCCCAGCTCTATCAGCACCTGCCCACCCGGTGAAAGCCTGTTCCAAAATTCGTCCACCTGCTCCTTTGAACTACACTTAACATGGAAGGATATGGATGGATTGAACTCAAACAATGGGCCGGCACTGATGGCCTGGTATTGCTGCCCCCAAAGGTCGAAGCTGACCACTTCGGTAGAGCCAGAAGGGGTATTTTGCAGCGTGGTTGTGCTCAGGATAGTAGAATCGGGGAATGTGGATGTATACAAATCCGCCGCTTCCAACGCTTCTTTATCAAACCAGAGATGGGGGATGATTTTTTGCATGAGTTTCCTCCTGATTTTGATACTCCCACACTACATCGCGGCCTTAGTGTGGCAAGGTAAATAGTGTATATTAATAATAGATAATGTTCATCAATATAGTCCAATTAAATCATGGAAGCTCTTGAATGGGAAGGGCTGGAGATGAATTGACAGGTAAGTCCACCCAATAAGGGTGGATCGTTGCGGTTCTTTCTGGGTGGTTGCTGGGCATCTTGTTTGCACTGGAAGACATATTCATCGCCGTCTAGAGCGTCCTGGAAAGCGCAGTGGCAACCAGCCTGTCGCTGGAAGATGGGGCGCCACAGGCTTAGGCGAACTGGCATCGGACAATGGCTTGGGGGATTTTCTTCCCGCGCCGTCGTGGGTGTACTGTGGGCAACTTTCAACCCGGCGATTGGTTTTACTTATGGCGCCTTTATTAAAACCGGAGCATTGGTCATTATTAACGCAAGATGATCATCTGCTAAAGCTGCTCAAATTTACCAGTTTCGTCCTGCGAAAATGAGCTAAGAACGAACGAGGAGAAATAATATCTATCAAGATGACTTCTGAGGAATGAGATAAAATATACCACGTTGAAATTTAATGATTCAGTTCGGGAGGTAAAAAATGTCAACAATACAAGCTGTTCATGCGCGTGAAATATTGGATTCACGTGGTAACCCAACAGTAGAGGTCGATATCCTGCTTGACGATGGGGCGTTTGGGCGGGCAGCCGTTCCATCTGGCGCATCCACCGGTATCCATGAGGCGTTGGAACTGCGCGATGGCGATAAGGGGCGTTTCGGTGGAAAAGGCACCCTGCAAGCCGTGGAGCATGTCAACCAGGAAATTGCTAAAGTAATCCTGGACATGGAGGCGCTGGATCAAATTGCTGTGGATGCAGCGATGATCAATCTGGACGGAACGCCAAATAAAAGCAAGCTGGGTGCAAACGCGATCCTGGGGGTCAGTATGGCGGTGGCTCGTGCCTCGGCTGATTCGGTGGGGCTGCCATTATACCGCTACCTGGGAGGGGTCTCTGCCAGGTTATTGCCGGTACCGATGTTCAACATCCTGAACGGTGGTGTGCACGCCAACTGGCAGGGCACCGATCTGCAAGAGTTCATGATCGCCCCGGTAGGCGCACCCAACTTCCGCGAAGCCCTGCGCTGGGGCAGCGAGGTCTACCAATCCTTGAAAAGCGTGCTAAAAAGTAGCGGGTATTCTGTCGGAGTAGGTGATGAAGGTGGTTTTGCACCAGCATTGAAGAAAAATTCAGATGCCATCGAGCTGATTATCCAGGCGATTGAAAAGGCTGGCTATAAACCTGGCAACGATGTGGCGATTGCAATCGACCCAGCATCGAGCGGTTTCTATGAAGATGGGCTGTATAACCTGCGCACCGAAGGTCGTAAAGTCAGCTCTGCCGAGATGGTGCAGCTGTACGCTGACTGGGTGGCAGAATACCCGATCGTCGTGCTGGAAGACGGCCTGGCGGAGGACGATTGGGACGGGTGGAAACTGCTCAACCAGACACTGGGAAGTAAGGTTGAGCTGGTTGGAGATGACATTTTCGTCACGAATGTTGAGCGGGTGAAACGCGGAATCGAGGAGAACATCGCCAATTCTGTGCTGATCAAGCTCAACCAGATTGGCACGCTGAGTGAGACGGTCGCCACCGTCGAGCTGGCGCGCAAAGCTGCCTGGGGATGCATGGTTTCCCACCGCTCCGGAGAGACGGTGGATAGCTTCATCGCCGATTTCACGGTTGCCATGGGCACTGGCCATCTGAAGACCGGCGCGCCTTGCCGAGGAGAGCGGGTTGAAAAATACAACCAGCTCATGCGCATTGAGGAGCAATTGGGTGAGGCGGCAATTTATGCCGGCAGGAAGGCATTCGTCCGCTAAGCCAAAATCTCAAATCCGGCAGGCGAATAGGGATGATCACTTATTCCTGCCCGAATTGCTGGGCAGAGATATCCGAAGCTGAAAAAGTGTGCCCGGAATGTGGGTATAATCTGGCAGATTATTCCCACCTGACGCTCGAGCAGAAATTAGTGCTATCGCTGTGCCATCCAATTCTCGACAGCCGGATGATGGCGGTGCAGATTCTGGGAAATTTGGGCAGTGCACTGGCCTTGCCTGAATATAAGAACATCCTTGAAGATGAAAACAGCGATATCTATCTCCTTATGGAGGTAGTTAAAGCGTTACCAAAAATCCATGATCCGCAGATCATTCTGCTGCTCCAGGAGGCCTGCCAGCACCACTCCTCATTGGTCAGGAATTCCGCCGAAGAACAGTTATCAAAGCTGGAAAACGGCTAGATGGTGCATTAAACTTATAGCTTCTACCAGTTGTGGGTTGGAGCTTTTTCAATATAATTGGGAAAATTCGCTGTAATCTCGGCAATGCTATCAGAAGGCTGCCAAAGCAAGAGGAATTGCGTGACAAATGTCATTCTCGTGCGTCATGGACAAACTGAATGGAACCGTGTTGAGCGCTTTCGCGGCCATGCAGATGTGGCGCTGAACGAAGCCGGGTTAGCCCAGGCAGAGGCAGCCGGTGAGCGCATTTTTCGCCAATGGAAACCATCGGCAGTCTATGCCAGCCCCCTTTCGCGGGCGGTAAAAACTGCAGAAGCCATCGCCAAGCACTATGACCTGCCCGTGCAGGTTCATCCCGAGCTCATTGACATTGACTTCGGCAAATGGCAGGGCTTGACGCCTGATGAAGTGCAGGAACAATGGCCAGATGAACATTACGCCTGGTACCATAGCCCCGAGCTAGCGCAAATCCCGGATGGCGAGACGCTGGACGCCTTACGCGCACGCGCCATGCGAACCGTCAACGAGCTGGTTAGCCGGCATCCTGGTCAGACCATCGTTATCGTCGGCCACACGGTGATCAACCGCATCATCCTGCTGGGCGTATTGGGGTTGGACAATGACCGTTTCTGGCACCTCAGTCAGGATACCGGCGCCATCAATGTCTTCGAGGCCGAAAGCCAGGATTTTTTCATCGCCTCTTTGAACGATACCTCTCACTTATATGGCATATAAAGTCGCTTACCTTGACCTTATCGAAGCATGCAAGCAGACCGACTGCCCAATCTGTATCGTTTCACAGAAAGCTGTGGAGCATTATCTCAACGCCCTGTTTTACGAGCAGGTCAATGATGTGCAGGTGCGCCAGGCTCTGCGCACCAGCCTGGGCTTCTGTCATGAGCATGCCTGGCTTGCGGTAAATTCTGAGGTGGGAGATGCCCTGGGCCTGGCAATCATCTATCATGATGTCTTCCACCAGATTCCGCACCGCTGAATAAAATCTCAAGCTGGTTTACGTAAATCCAACACGAGGTCACTCAGAAATTAAATACCATCATCAACTTGCTGACTCCCCAAAGTGAATGTCCGGCTTACATTCAGCGAGATCAAAATACGCAGAACACCCTTTCGATGATGATCGAAGCTCTCCGGGACGAGGTGATGGTGGATGTACTGGCCTCTTCGCAGGGGTTATGCCTGCCCCAATTGCGCATGGCTTTCCAGATGGTGAAGGATGAGCAGGATTATCAAAAATTGCTGTCCTTGGCCTATGAGAAGCTGTCCAGCCTGGATAATGGGCTGGCAGAGTTCATTCGGAAAAATGATTATCACTTTTTACCAGAAGGTTTTGGCCCTGAGGGTGATTCCTGGAAGCGGGGGGTAGTGATGTCTGTGGGTAACCAGCGGGCAAAAGGATAAAAAAGTATCCTGCTGGCGTACCAACCCCCTGTGCTCCTATATCATCGCTCAGCAAACCATTCATGGGCGGCTGTTTTAATGTATCGCCTCCACGAATGCCTGTGATCATGGATGCGAGAATCTTGTCTCGATGTGTGCGATGCTAAACCCTTAATTTAAAAATCTTCCCTGGCCATTCAATCTCCCCCGATTATTCAGTTGCTTTTTGGTTTCCTATTTTCTCGTGCTGTTGGTGGGCTTCGGTAGCGGCAGCTTTAAAGATCTTACGGTACACATCTTCGCCAAAGCTGGTTTGAAGCGGTTTTCCCTCAATGATCTTGAAAGTACGCAAGCCCCCGGCTTTCCGGTCTGCGCGCAGTAAAATGGCATCAGCCATGTGCTTTTCAAAAAATCCGTTGGCAAATTCAAACTGGTGGGATACATAGAAAACCTTGATATAACCTTCAAGGAGTGCTGTGGTGATCTGCCTGGCGATCTCCGAACCTTCCCTTTCGTTTGTGGCAGAAAACGACTCATTAAAGAGCACCATGGCATTAGGGGTTAGATGGTCGACAATATCGCTCATCCGTTTGAGCTCTTCATCGAATTTTCCACTCTTCATCGTGGTATCTTCTTTGCGTTTATAGTGCGTAAACAGCCCGTTGCAGATATTGGCGGCAAAGGAATCGGCAGGCACGAACATCCCGCACTGCATCATCAATTGTGCGATGCCGATGCTGCGCAAGAAGACAGATTTCCCGCCCTGGTTTGCCCCGGTGATAATGACCAGGTCTTTGCTATCCGCGTTAACCTCGTTTCCCACCACCTTTTGCTTCATGGTGAGTGCCAGGGTGATGTCGTACAATCCCTTGAAGCAGTGCCTGCGCTCATCGGCGGCCACGGGTTCGGGAAAAGCGACACCTTCGTCCATTTCGGCCAGCTGCTCGGCCAGGTTGATGCAGCCGATGTAGAAAGCCAGCTCAACCCGTATCATCTTCAAATAGCTGTCGATGTGATCGGTGGATTGCGCCAGGGCATTAGCCACCTGATTGATCCCCCTATCTTTCAACTCACCGATTGCCCGTGTGCCAGCATCATCACGCGGATGGATGGTGAATGAATAAATGGGCTGCTTGGGGGTGAATATTCGCTCGGTCCATTTCAGCTTATCAGGTGGTTTGCGTAAGATGTAACGGGTGCCCTCGTTACCTCTTCCCAATTCAGCGCTGATCAGCACCCCTGCTGGAAACCGCAGCTCGTCCAGGTGTTCTTGTATGCTGGCTAAATAATCTTCGCTCAGCTCTTGCTTGATCATGGCAAAGAAATTTCTAAACCCCTCTGATTCGAATTTACCGGCATTTTCATTGGCGATGTTTCGCAGCCTGTGGAGTAACTCCAAAAACATCTCCATCAGATCGTTGGCACCAGATAAAATCCCCGCCGGATAGCTGCTGAATACCCCCAGCCAATGCCGCTGCCTATTTTCAATCGAATCGATCGGTATCTGGTAAAGCTGGCGGATCACCTCAGGATTTTTCAGGCAATCTTTGAGGACATCCTGGCGGTAATTGATGGTGTCCAGATCATCGCTCCCGGTCAATATGACTCTTCGCACCACGTCAAACAAATACTTGTCGCCGCGCGCCATGGCATTGAATAGCGTGTTCAGTTCCAGGTCCTGGGTCAAACTCTGCTCATTGGATGGCAACGATCCCTGGATATCGAAATCCTGATTTTTATATAAGAGGAATGCCTTCATACTCCAATACGCTCCTTCAAATTTTTATATGTCAGGCGATATTTCTCAGCGATGGACAACGCATAGGCCAACCCATCGGCGGGTTTGCGAATCACCTTAAATGTGCGTATGGCAGGGTTGTCGGGATACACCGTGCTCACCACACTGACCGTTTTTTCGCTCAACGATGCCAGTTCGTCGATGAAGGTTACGAATACGCATAGCAGGTCCAGGTCGATGACCCTTTCCATGATCTTCTTGCTCAAGAAGACGGCATCCTTTAAGGTGGTAGAGGTAAATATCTCGTTCATGATGATGATGCTGTCTGGCGTGGCCTTTTCGAGGATGTTGTGGATCCGATACACATCATCCTGGAGCTTGCCGCGTAAGTTCTTGATATTTTCTTCTTTCTCGAAGTGAGTATAGATATTGTCGTAGAGATAGAGTTTGGCGTTCCTGCCCGGGACCGGCAGGCCCAGGCTTGCCAGGTAGTGCAGTTGTCCGAATGTGCGTGCGAAGGTAGTTTTTCCGCCCTGATTTGGGCCGGAAACCACGAAGATGCGCTCATTACCGGTCAGGTAAAAATCATTGGTAACGATGGGTGTATGCTCTGTGATACATTTCTGGGCCAGGGCCAGGTCGAACATCTCCTCATCATTAATATCCTTGTCCTGACTCGTCACTCGCGGATAACAGAATTTCAATCCGGATTGCTTGAGTTGCTCAATGTATTCCAGGTAGGAGATGTAGAATTGAATTTCACGGTCAAATCCTTGGATGGTTTCGTCCACGAAGGTGCTGTGGGCGTTGCAAAATTGGTTTAGCTGAGCAAAAATATCCGGGTACAACCTGGCCACGCAGTCCAGGATCTGTGCCTCCACGTGGTTCATGTTGGATTCTTCGTACAGCTTTACCCGATAGTCCTTGGCGGCACCTTGCTTAAATTTCTCGAACGTTTTTTCCACCTCCACCGTGTAATCTGCTTCACCTTCATATTTGCGCACCTTGACGGTGAGGTTTTTAAAAATCACGCAATACTTAACAGTGCCTAGACCCGTTTTGAGTGCTCTCGTTTCAGATTGAAGCAGTTTAAATCGATCCGAAGCGCTGTAATTCGATAAATATCGGCGGAAATCTAGCAAACCTTGTGATCGAATATTGGCCTCTCGAAGGCCCTGCTCCAGGTTACTGACTGCATCACAGTAGACGACGGCAGAATCGAGGAACCAGCCCTGGTTGAAATTCACGAAATCTAATTTTTCAACTAGTCCCAGGTAACGGCGTAAAACAACCATTTTATCGGCAAAGGAACGGATCGATTTTATCAGGTCGTCACCTTCGAGGTCCTGCATGACCTCCTGGCGGTACTGTATGGTAGCAATATCATGCAATGGATTATAAAAGAACGGTTTCAGATTGTATTCTGCCTTCGCTACAGTGATGGCATTGATAATCTGGTCTAGGTTCAGATCCCCGAAGAACTCAGGTTCGATGGATGTTTCTCTGACGAAACCATCGAAATTTTGTTGGTATAAGATACTCTGGAAGCTCATATATAATCTACCCCTTATCATCAACCCATTTCATAAAAAAAGCCTCTGCAGAAAGTCATCTTCTACAGAGGCTATCAGTCCTTGTCGACAATTACAGCGAGCCTCATCGCTGAAATAATTCAGACAATATTTTACTACAGACTTGGTGAAATGAAAGATGCGTTTTACCTGATCGAACCAGAGCAGTCGAATCTTGGGATATGGATTTATG
>CAYLPS010000039.1:0-27305 GCA_964385625.1 uncultured Anaerolineaceae bacterium
CCGATACGCCTAAACTAGGCGAGACTGAGATCAAACAAAACCAGGCGAAACTACCCGGATGGAAGGTTTATGATAATGGGGGCGAGCCGCGCCTAGAGCGGTCTTTCAAGTTTGACGACTTTACCCAGGCGATGGTATTCACCAACCAGCTGGCAAAGCTGGCGAACGAAGAGAACCATCACCCGGCAATCCTCACGGAGTGGGGCAGGGTCACGGTCAACTGGTGGACGCACAAGATCAGGGGATTGCACCTGAATGACTTTATCATGGCCGCTAAAACAGACCAGCTTTATGAAGATGGGGAATAAGAAGCTTTCAGTTATCCTTCCCTTGCGAGGCGCACAGCCTCTAATCCCAGACCAACCGCTCATTGTTTATTTCCTGAGAGGCAGGTCTGGTGGGCATATCCTGCGTTGTGTGGATTGATCGTTGGTCGGCAGCGACTTTTACAGGCGCGAGTGCGTTAACCCGGTCTCGCGCTTAATCAAGCTTAATCCGTCCCTGAGGGCTCTGCGGAAGGAGCGGCAGTTCCCTTGGTCCTGCGAGTTCTAAATGCCAATCCGGGGCTCCACGGCGTGCCCAGGTCCACTAGGATCCAGCGGTCCAGCCCCCACCACCCGGCGGTCTTCCACGCCAGGATTATGAATAGGGCGAGGAAAAGCAAGTAGGGGTTGCTGCTGATCGACCCTGCCATCAGGTAGTTGAAATTCATGAAAAAGCCGAAGAAGGCGGCAATGCCGGTGAATGCACCCAGGATCAGGCCGGCTCCAACCAGCGTTTCTCCGAATGCCACTACGTAACTCCACACACTGGCACCTGGCAGGATAGCATGCTGAAGGAAATACGCATACCAGCCCTGCACTGATGGATGAGCGCCCGTGCTCAGCGTAATGGCGTTGTTGATGAAACCGGTCAGCGCAGTACCTGCCTGTGGGCCAACCCAGGCAGGGTTAATGATTTTATCGTAACCCGCCATTATCCACTCGTAGCCCAGGTACAGGCGCACGATCACCCATACCCACGACCAGCGCCAATCACCAAATAAGGTCTGCGCAAAAGGCGGGTCGGTGACGAGATGCTTAACTCCAGAGGGCTTGCTTGTTTGTTGGGTTTCCATTGATAATTCTCCTTTCATGCTTATTAAGATGTAATTACGCATAATTCGTGACATGCAGATCCATCTCCACAGAATATAATGATATAATCTATCTACTTTATCTGATTATAGCATTGGAAGGATAAAATGAAAGTCTTGTTCCGATCGAGGGGCTTTATTGGTAAACACCAGCAGGAAGGTCTATCCAGCAGGGTACCGCCAGGCCAATATGTGACCGCTGACTTTCCGGTGCTATCCGCCGGACCCACGCCCCACACGCCACTGGAACAATGGACCTTTGAGGTAAATGGGCTGGTTTGCGAGCCTATCCACTGGTCGTGGGCAGAATTCCAGCAGCTGCCCTCCCGAAAATATACCGTCGATATCCATTGCGTGACCAAGTGGACAAAACTGGATACACAATGGGAAGGGGTAAGCATCGACACGTTGCTCGAAATTGCAGGCTTGGACCCGAAAGCACATTTCGTGCTCGCCTACAGCGATGGGGGTTATTCCACGAATATACCTTTGGATGAAATGATCAATGACAAGGCATTTATCGCCTATAACTACGCCGGTGCGCCCTTACCGGCAGAGCACGGCGGGCCTGCCCGCCTGGTTGTGCCTGCCCTGTACTTTTGGAAGAGTGCCAAATGGGTGCGCGGCCTGACTTTGATGGAAAAAAACAAGCTCGGCTTTTGGGAGTCGTTGGGCTACAACAATCACGGTGATCCATGGAAAGAGGAGAGGTATTTTGGAGACAGGACTGATTAGAAACGAGCTGGTCAGGCAGGTCACCAGGTGGCAGATTGCCACAGTGATCAGGGTGAAGCAAGAGGTTTACAATGTCAAGTCGTTCACCTTGGCATTGCCGTATTGGTGTGCACACCAGCCAGGTCAGCATTATGATGTGCGCCTGACCGCACCCGATGGATACCAGGCCCAGCGCAGTTATTCGATAGCCTCCAGCCCCGAGCAGGTTGGCGAAATCGAGCTGACCGTTGAACGGCTCAACGAGGGGGAAGTGTCCACGTACATGCACGATGTGCTCATCGTCGGAGACCAGGTGGAACTGCGTGGCCCGATTGGCGGCTATTTCGTGTGGAACGCAAGCATGGGAGGCCCGCTGCTGCTGGTGGCGGGCGGCTCTGGTATCGTGCCGTTGATGGCTATGATCCGCCACCGGCAGGCGGTGAGCTCTCAGGTGCCGGTGCGGCTATTGTACAGTTCGCGCAATTATGAAGAAATCATCTACCGTGAAGAATTGGATCGGTTGCAAGGGCAATCGGCTGGACTGGATGTCATCCATACTCTTACCCGCTCGCAGCCGCCAGGCTGGGAAGGGTACGGTCGGAGAATCGACATGGCGATGCTGCGCCAGGTCATCGCTCCGTGGGGTGGTAGGCTCAATGCTTATGTCTGTGGCCCGACATCCATGGTGGAAGGCGTGGCGAACAACCTGGTTGAGCTGGGCATCCCTGCAGGCCAAATCCGTACCGAGCGCTTCGGGCCCACTGGGGGCTGATATTGCGTGTATTTCAACAACGCTCCGCGGGTCTCATTCACGGTGAGACTGGCGAATTGTCGGAGCGAGTTAGCGCAGCGATCGGTCACCTGCTGTGATTTTCAGCGGCACATCCTTTGTGCGGAAGCAACCTGTCCCGGATCTCTCGGGATCTGCTCTTCTTCTGCTATCTCTCTCAGTTTTATTGGCGATTTTTAGCATCGTTGGAAAGACAGCCGCAGTTAACCGCCCACATTGGTGCCGATCAGGTGCCCGATCCCGTAGGTGACGCCTGCTGCTGCCATGCCAAATAACACCTGGCGAAAGCCCGAATAGACTACGCTGCGCCCGGTGAATAGCGTGATAGCGGCACCCACCACGAACAATCCCACCGCGCTGAATGCCATGCTGACTGCGATGCCGCTGGGGCCTGTAAGAAAGATGTAGGGGATGATGGGGATGATTGCGCCCAGTGAAAAGAGAAAAAATGAAGTGAAGGCTGCTTCCCAGGCCGAGCCGCCCAGCTCGGAGGGGTCCACATTGAGCTCTTCCCGCGCCAGTGTCTCGAGGGCTGAAGCCGGGTCGCTGATGATGTGCTGCGCCATGCGCTGGGCTTCCTCCCTGGGTACACCTCGCGCTTCATAAATTAAGGCCAGCTCTTCGGCTTCCTCTTCGGGGGCGGTGGCAACCTCGACTTTTTCTATGCCGATCTGGTGCTGGTAGAGCTCACGCGAGCTTTGCACCGACAGCCACTCGCCCAATGCCATCGAGATGGCCCCTGCTAGCAAACCCGCAAAACCGGTCACCAGGATGACTTTATTGTCCAGGTTTGCCCCTGCCACCCCCATTACCAGACTAAAAATGGATACCAGCCCATCGTTTGCTCCCAGCACTGCCGCCCGCAAGGCATTCCCGCCGCCGGTGCGGTGGCGACCCTCCAGCTGGGCCAGCGCCCCACCCTCCATGCCCCCTTTCATGGTGCGTACCACCTGGCTCAGCAGGCGATTGTGCGATGATTCGTCGGCGGCCATGCCGGCGCTGCCCGGCAGGTGGGCATATTTCTGCGTATCCTTGCGCTCATCACCCATGATGGTGGGAAGCACGGTGGCCACTCCCATGTGCCTGGCCACCCAGGCAAGCGTGCGGCTACGCCAGCTGGGTCTGAATTCCCGCATGGGCACACCGCTGGCTTTCAAGCGCTCGACCCATTCCGCGGCGTGCTTACGCTCCACATCAGCCATGCGCCGGTAAACCTCAGCAAGGCGGGGGTCTTTCTCGGCCTGTGAAAGCGCATCGTACAAGTATGCCCCATTCAGCTCGTCATCCAGGCTGGCCAATGCGGCGTTTTTCATCTGTTCATCCATGCTTTCCTCCAACTGCATACTATATATAAAGAGAGCTAATCTTACCACCATTGAGTAGCCCGTATGTAGTTGCCCTCTTTTCGCGGTTGGAGATGGGAAAATGAAATGGTATATAATTGCGAGCATGCAGTTTGTGCTTTTGAATATAACAATTTATATTGAGAGAATACCGCAACCATGACTGCCCCAACACCTTTAAAACGGAGCAGTTTTTTTACCAATGTGCTTAAACTGGTGAGCGGCACCACCATTGCCCAGGCCATCACCGTCGTCACTGCCCCCATCATCTCCCGCTTATTCCTCCCCGAATCATTCGGCATCTTGAGTGTATTCACCTCGCTCGTCGGAATCATTTCAATCGTGGCAAGCCTGAGGTATGAATACGCCATCATGTTACCTGATGATGATTCAGATGCAATCAATATATTTGCTATATGTGTAATTATCGCGGTGGCCATCAGTGGGGTAGTTGGCTTGGCTTTATTTTTCTTGGGGCAATCTCTGGCCAACTTGCTTAAAGCGCCTGACTTGTTTCCCTTTCTCTGGATCGTGCCCATCGGCTTATTGATCCAGGGTTTGTTTGATGCGTTTAACTTTTGGAATGCACGCACCAAACATTTTGGGCGCTTATCCATCGCTAGGGTGGCTGCTTCGTTAACTACCAGTGCGTTGCCCATATTCCTGGCATATACTGGCCGGGCTGATACAGCCGTCCTGGTTTTCTCCTGGGTGGCTGGCACATTTGTCTTCACCTTTGTTCTGGCTTCCCAGGTATTACGGGATAAACGCACGATCGTCCTTCGCCAGGTGAAGCGCAGCAAGCTGCTCGCCAACCTGGTAAGGTATCGTAAATTTCCACTAGTCGATTCCTGGAGTAGCTTCATCAATAATTTTTCCTGGCAACTCCCCTCGCTGGTGCTGCTGTATTATTTCAGCGAGACTGTGGTGGGTTACTACTCGCTCTCCAGCCGGCTGATTTTACTACCCATGACGCTGCTGGGCAGTGCGCTGGCACAGGTCTTCTATCAACGGACTGCCGAGTTACGCTCAGACCCTGAGAAGCTTGCAAAATCAGTGGAGTTGGTCTTCAAGCGGCTGGCGGCGATTGGCTTATTTCCAGCGGTGGTGTTGGGTATTGCCGGTCCTGAGTTGTTCGGCATTGTGTTTGGCGCGAACTGGGTGGAGGCTGGCAGGTATGCGCAGATTCTCAGCCCGTGGATGTTCGTGTTATTTATATCTTCCCCACTTTCCATTCTTTTTGCTACTCTGGAACGGCAGGAATTGTCTCTGATCGTAAACATTATTATCCTGGCTAGTCGTTTTGCTGCGCTGGTTATTGGAGGTACGACACATAATATATATCTCACTTTAATAATCTGGTGTACGACTGGAGTGCTGGTCTATGGTGGTTTGGGCTTATGGCTGCTGAGACTGACTAATGTACGATGGAGCACAGCTTTCAAAACTTTGATTGAATACATCTTATTTGCTTGTGTACCTGCCTTAGCTTTATTGGGTATAAAAAACCAATTGGCAACTTTCCCTGTCTGGCTAATCCTGCTCACAAGTATTGTGACTCTTGGATATTATGCAATAGTGCTGGTAAGGGATCATAACTTACGAAAATATCTGTTGGCATTGATACCCCAAAGGACATCAAATTAAGGATCATTAGATGACAAATGTTGAGTGGCGAGATTATTATGATAATCCGGATGTTTGGGATCCTTTAATTTGGAAAAATCATAGAGAAGATCTTGAACGCATCCAAATAGCAGTCGATTGGCTTCCCCAAGAAACATCTTCGCTTCTAGATGTTGGGTGCGGCAATGGTGCTTTTATCAATTTGCAGCATGCTCACATGTTCACAGTTGGGTTGGATTCTAGCATTGTTCCGCTTAGGTATGTCACTGCACCACATCTTCAGGCGAGTGCTGGAGGGCTGCCTTTCACTAGTGGGTCGTTTGATGCCTGTTTGTGCATGGAAATTTTGGAACATCTACCTATTGTCATTTATCAGAAAGCACTCGACGAAATAGCAAGAACAGCACGCCATCATATATTGATCACGGTCCCATTTAATGAAAACCTATCTTATGGTAGAGTGGTTTGCCCAGCCTGCCTTTGTAGATTTCACCCTTATCATCACGTCAGACAGTATAACAAGAGTTCATTTCCGCAATTGTTTAAGGAAAAATTTATATTAGTGAAGCTTGAACCCATAGTATTTAAAAAACAAAAGGCGGTTCCTTTTTTATGGAATCTGGTCAGATCTTACAAGCATAGAAATGGTCTAAATTTTCCCAAACAAGTAGTTTGTCCACAATGTGGATATTCAGTAGATAATAAAAGCCTGCTAAAAAAAGTGAAAAATATTCAATATAGACAGTTATCCTTACAACGATATTGGCCCGAGGTTACCTCGTATAGATGGTGGATGGCGCTCTACCAATGTATGGATTGATACTTAATGCAATTTCCTTTATCAATGATTAACTAAAATTTGTAATTACTATGAAAACAATTAATGTGCGTGGATATTAGATTCGGTGATACATAGATATTTCCCCAAATTTTTCCGCCTGTAACCAATTTTCTGAAAATGTATGATGGCACTGAGAGCGATTTTGGGTGATTGACATCTGGACTCTCTATAATTCTTAATGACGCATAGACATACGATCTACTACCGTACTGTTTTACAAAGTACTTGATAAAATATAAAATGCTATGAAATGGTTCTATGTTGTTGAAGACCATCTAAATAAACAAACAGCAAACCGGACGCATGTAACAGAATTTTGCCATGCCTTGGCTAAAATTGATGAAGTTATATTATTTTCACA
The DNA here is from genome assembly GCA_964385625.1 of uncultured Anaerolineaceae bacterium. Classification (GTDB taxonomy): domain Bacteria; phylum Chloroflexota; class Anaerolineae; order Anaerolineales; family UBA4823; genus FEB-25. Next base: position 6,811 of record CAYLPS010000039.1, read on the forward strand.
AACAGATGCGTCAACATTCTCTTTCTCAGACCAGTACAATTGTTTACAAATTATGCCCATCCATATTCGTCCTCATTATCTTGGGGATATTCTAAATACAATCAGGGCTTTTTTCTATCTACGCAGACAAATAAAAACAAGTAAGCCAAATGTATTCTATATAAGGGCAACTGGTTTTGGTATAGGTCCTCTTATCGCGGCAAGAATTAATAAAATTCCCGTAGTATTAGAAGTGAACGGGAATTGGAAAGATGAACACAGATTTGCCATAACCCATTATGCTGTTCCTAAAAAGTATTTTGTAGCATTGATTAATTCACTGCGCGGATTTTCACTTAATATCGCTTGCCGAATTGCCAGATACATAGTTGTTGTGACTCCCAATATCGCTAACTTCTTAATCCAAAATAGAATTAGTGACAGTGAAAAAATACTCGTCGTTCAAAATGGTGTAAATATAGATCTTTTTAGACCATTAGATAAAATAAGCTGTAAAGAAAGCCTTGGATTACAACCAGATTATGATTATATAGGTTTTATCGGGACTCTTTCAGCATGGCAAGGTGTAGAGGATCTGATCATGGCCTACGCTGATCTAAACAAAAAGTTGACCAGGAAGATTTATTTGTTGATTGTTGGAGATGGGCCAGAATATAGGCGTTGTAATGAGATGAGTGAAAAATTGATGCTTGGTAATTCCGTGATTTTTACTGGTGCCCAGCCTTACTCATCGATACCCCAATATATGGGGGCTTGCTCAGTACTCGTCGCCCCAAAGAAACCCATCGCATGCTCTCCCCTAAAAATATATGAATATATGGCTTGTGGGCGACCGATTATTGCGTCGGATATAGAAGATTTGCAATTCATCGAGAAACAAGGGGTTGGAATATTATTTTCGCCCGGTGATGTAATTGATTTAGCGAGCAAGCTTCAAAAACTACTTGAGCTTCCTGATGATAGAAAGGACTTAATTGGCGAGCGTGCACGTCAATTCGTTGAAGCAAATCACTCGTGGGATGCTGTTGTTCAAACAGTACGGAATTTTGTAATTACACGATGTGGTGGATTTTTTATTCGAGGCTGAATAATAAACTATTAAAGTAAACGGCATATTCCATGCGCCTGTGTTTTATCTCCAACCCCAACATCTCTCACACCCGCCGCTGGATAGGCTGGTTCGCCAGGCACGGGCACCAAACCATCCTGCTGGCTGATGTGCCGGTGAAGGAACCCTGGCAGGATATCCGGGTCATCGACCTTTCGAAGTCCTTCTACGCCCCCATCGTTCGTTTCCCCATCTGGTCGCTGTGGCTGAGGCGGTTTTTGTGCCAATGGCAGCCGGATGTCTTGCACGCCCACCGGGTCAATTCAGCCGGGTGGTTGGCAGCCTCCAGCGGCTTCCATCCCTACATCGTCACCGCTTGGGGGAGCGACGTGTTCGTCCAGCCACAGCGTTCGACCATCGCTCGCTGGCTGGCCCGTTATACACTGGGTCAAGCTGACCTGGTCACGGTCAATTCTGAAGCCATGGGCAGGCGTACTGTCAGCCTGGGCGCACGAGAGCTGAAAGTGCGCAACGTCCAATTGGGCATCGAGATGGACGTCTTCAACCCCCAGGACCTTACCGGGCAGCAGAATAGCAGCCTGCGTGCCCGCCTGTCCATCCCTGAAAACGCCCCACTGGTGCTGTGCCCCCGAGCAATCAGCCCAATCTACAACATCGATGTCATCCTCGAATCCATCCCCCGGGTACGGCAGAAATTTCCAGCAGTGGTGTTCGCTTTCATCGTCTACAATGTCGACCAGGCTTATAAGGAGCGCCTGGATGGCATGGTGAGCAACCTGGGCCTGGCAGAGAGTATCCGCTGGCTGTCTCCCATTCGGCAGCGCGGCGGCTTGGCAGAGCTCTATCACCTGAGCGATGTGGTGGTTTCCGTGCCGTCCTCCGATGGCACGCCCGTATCGGTCCTGGAAGCCATGGCCTGCGGGCGGCCCATGGTGTGCAGCGATTTGCCCACCCTGCGTGAATTCATCCACTCTGGTGAGAATGGCTGGATGGTGCCGGTGGGTGATTCATTCACCCTGGCCGATGCCATTGTGCGCTGCCTGGATAACCCGGGTGCCGCCCGAAAACTTGGCTTGAAGGCCAGCCAGGTAGTGGCTGAAACCAATAATTACGAAGAAAACATGCAATACATGGAATCGCTCTATTACCAGCTGGTGAGGCCTGAAAAAAGGTAACTGCCATGCCCATTGTCGTTATGCTGCTCTCCAATGCCTTCCGGCCTGACCCGCGTGTGCTTAAAGAGGCTAACAGCCTGGCTGCCGCTGGCTATACGGTCACCATCATCTGCTGGGACCGGCTGTCCGAATTGCCCTCGGAAGATACTTTAGAGAGTGGCGTGCGCCTCCTGCGTATCCAGAACGTTCGCACGGTGTACGGCGCCGGGGCCAGGCAAATCCTGAAAACACCCCGCTTCTGGAGCGCCGCGGTTCGCAAGGCTCTGCCCCTTGAACCGGATGTGGTGCACTGCCACGACCTGGATACCCTGTATGCGGGCTGGCAGGTCAAGCGCAAGCTGGGGTGCAAGCTGCTTTTCGATGCCCATGAAGATTACCCCGCATTGATGTCACTCTACCTGCCAGGGATCTTCGTTTACCTTTTACGCCTATTCGAGCGCTATCTGTTGAAGCGTGTGGATGCCACAGTGGCTGCCAGCTCGGTGTTCATGGATAAATTAAACTCGGCCGGTTTTTCACCACTGGTGCATATCCCCAACGTGCCATACCTGGAGCCCTTCCGGGGGATCAGGCTGGAAGAAATCGCCAATGTTCGCCAGGGGCTGGGATTGGGCCTCGAGGATTACGTGGTCTGTTACATCGGTGGCTTCACCCGCAACCGCCTGTTGCTGCCGTTGATTGAGGCCATGAGATCGTTGCCAGAGGTCACCCTGCTGCTGTTCGGTGATGGGCACCAGCGCCAGGCGGTTGAGGATTCCATAGGGGAAATGGCAAATGTGAAATACCTGGGGTGGCTGCCCGCCGGGCAGGTGCCATTGTACAGTTGCCTCAGCGACGTGATCTATTATTGCCTCAAGCCTGATTATCCCGGGGCGGCCTACAATGCCTCGAACACCCTCTCCAACGCCATGGCGGCCGGCAAGCCGGTGATCGCCAACGATATCGGCGACCTGGGACGCATGGTGCGGAATACCGGCTGCGGACTGTTGTTGGAAGAGGTGACCCCTCAAGCTATCCGGGAGGCTATTCTCAAGCTGGCTGACCCGGCCTTGCGGAACAGGCTTGGGATTGCAGGGTGGCAGGCTGCTCAAAGCGAGTATAATTGGTCCGTTTCAGAAGCACGCCTGCTGGATTTGTACCAATCCTTGCGGACCAAGAAAAAGAAATAAGCAGCATTAATTACGCCTTGAAATAACTTTCCTATTTTCACGCGCCAGTACTGCAGATTAATCGAGCCATTAATAATCACCACTCAACTCCGGCTCAATCTCATTTTGCGTTTTCCGTTCTTTTTTTGCCTGTTTGTGATCCAAATCATACCCTCTGTGAGTGATCACCGTCACCATTTAGAAATTTGCCAAGAACAATAATCCGCACAATCCCTCAGATTTTCTGGGTTGTCCAGCTGGTTTTGCAGCACAATAAGCCTGTTTCACTATTATGCTAAATCAGGAGAATCGCCGAATTAATGAATGTTCAACCCTCAAACACGCCGCCATCTCTCACGGATGGAAAAATGAGCTTGCACGCCCAAATTACCAAAGACGCCAGCAAGCAGACCTATTACACCATCCGCTTTCTGGTGGATCGTGACCGGGTGCAGGATGCCTTCCGGTCGCATGCCTATTTACGTTGGCTGGATGACCTGCTGGATACGTTGCCGCTTCTCAGCAACAGATGGCGGATATGCTCACCCGGCAGCAAGGCATGTTGGAAGAATGCTACCAGGGGAAGCGCATCGAAGCCTGCTGCCCTGAAGAGCAGAAGCTCGCGGAGCTGGTGAAGAATGACTGCGAGGACAACAGCAGGTTGCAGCTTTACCTGCGAAACTTGATGGCGGTGATGGCATTCGACGTGCAGAGGCGCAGAAGGTGCGTCACGCAGATGGAGATGAAAGAGTACACCAACCTGTTAGCCAGAGCCTTCACTGAGTACATGTTCTATTTCATCGGCCATTGTTTTCCGCCGTCTGAAAACGCTGGGCATTACCGACCTGGAGCAGCACATCAAGTTCGAGACCTCGCTCACCCCTCTCTCCTGGCATAAGCGCTACAACCTGGCCATGGGCTCCACGCATGGACTATCCCATAACCTTACCCAGCTGGCCTATTTCCGCCCGGCCAACCAGCACACGCGCTACAGCCACCTGTACTTCGTGGGCGCCAGCACTCGCCTGGGGACGGGTATCCCAACTGCCATGATCTCGGCCCGGTTGGCAGCTCAACGGATCTAGGATGAGCTATCCAGGTTGGAATAATTACCATTGGCTGTTTACTACACGCTGATCATCGGTTCGCTAATTCACCGACATACATTAAAATAATGATAAATATGATATAATAAGTATTAATATTTGTTATTATAGAACCCTCACCATCTGAAAATTGGCTGGATATTCTGAATGACTTGAAGGAGGTGAGGCGATTTTTAAGCTGCCCGCTCGGGGGTGTGTAAAGTAGCAATGATAAGGTCTGGAAGATGAATAATTCTTCGTTCTTACGAAAACCAGGTAATATTTACCCGCTCATAATATTGGTGTCGAAATTGGTTGAGGATGCGTATGAAAAATAAATTAATGTCTCACTGGTATATACCGTTTATTTTAATCAGCCTCGGTCTTATTGGTAAGATTGTCATGAGTAAATTATCAGGTAATATCTTGTCTTCCAGGCAATCCTCGTTAATTAGTCCTGAGAAAGCAAAAGCTTTTCAATCCGGCAACACCACTGAAGGCCTGGATCCTTCAAAAGCAGTGGCTGGAGATGTATTAATTCCCAGCTCGAATTACGCCCCAGTCATCAGCCAGTTTGAAAAAAACGCCAGTATAAGTTCGTTAACCTTGCCCATCCGAGCAGCGTTTTATTATCCCTGGTTCCCGGAAGCCTGGAGCCAACAGGGTATCTATCCGTATACGAATTACCATCCCACGCTGGGTTTTTATGACCAATCGGACCCGGAGATTATCCGACAGCAGATAAACGCCATGCTATATGGGCGTATTGAGGCGGGCATTGCCTCCTGGTGGGGGCAGGGCACCTCTACGGATAGTCGGATGCACCTGATTTTAGCAACCTCCGAAGGTACCGCCCTTAAATGGAGCATATATTATGAACCGGAAGGTGTTGGCAACCCGGATGTGAGTGACCTTACCGCAGATTTGATCTACATCCGAGATCAATACAGTTTTAGTCCAACGTACTTGCATATTGATGACCGTTTTGTGATTTTCGTGTACGCCGATGCAAACGATGGCTGTGAAATGGCAGACCGGTGGAAACAGGCAAATACAGTAGATGCCTATATTGTGCTGAAAGTGTTCCCTGGATACCAGGATTGTCCCAGCCAGCCTGAAGGTTGGCACCAATACGCTCCCGCCAATGCTGTCGATTCGCAGGGACATTATAGCTACACCATCAGCCCGGGTTTTTGGAAGGTGGGTGAGAACCCGCGCCTCGAGCGAGACCTGTCTAGCTGGCGGGCAAATATCCGTGCGATGATTGCCTCAGGTGCTGATTTCCAGCTCATCACCACGTTCAATGAATGGGGTGAGGGCACCGCTGTAGAGTCGGCCGATGAATGGGCCACGCATTCAGGATTTGGTGCCTATTTAGATGCGCTGCATGATGATGGTGCAACTTATCAGTCTTTTATTCCAACCATTAAGAAAGCCGCTACGGTTCTGACAGATCCAGTGATCATCGCCGCAGGTGATATTGCTTCCTGCAGCTCACCGGGCGATGAGCAAACCGCGGCCTTGCTGGATCATCTGCCGGGAACAGTGATCACCCTGGGTGATAACGCCTATGAATCTGGAACGATTGATGAATTCAACAATTGCTATGATCCCACGTGGGGTCGCCAGAAGGAGCGAACTTATCCATCGGTGGGTAACCATGAATATAAAACTCCTGATGCGTCAGGATATTTCAGCTATTTCGGTGCCAGAGCCGGTGACCCCCAACAGGGTTACTATAGCTATGATCTTGGTGTATGGCACATCATCGTGATCAATGCCAATTGCTCTGAGATCGGCGGTTGTGGAGCGGATTCACCACAGCTGCAATGGTTGCAATCCGATTTGGCTGCACACCCGGCGTTATGTACCCTGGCATATTGGCACCAGCCGCGCTTCAGCTCTGGAATGCACGGGAGTGAAACGGACCTGGTGCCAATCTGGCAAACACTGTATGAGGCGCATGCTGAGCTGGTTTTAAATGGGCATGATCATGACTACGAACGCTTTGCACCTCAAGACCCCTTTGGAACATTCGACCCTATCAATGGCATACGCGAGATCGTGGTGGGAACCGGGGGAAAAGACTTGCGAAGCATCGACAATGTAATCGATAACAGCGAAGTGCACGATGATGATACCTGGGGAGTGCTATCCGTCACGTTGCACCCAACCGGTTATGACTGGCAGTTTATTCCCGTTGCAGGGGAAACATTCACGGATTCAGGTAGCGGTACCTGCCATTGATCCGGAAGTGTAGTATCCATTTTCGTGGAATAGATGGCACAAGATTGGTTATTCAGGTTGATCCGAACCCTGACAGCTCCATGATCATTTAACCGCATCATATATACCTGGCTGGCTAATAACAGGTGATAACCTGTCAGCCATTAACACATCAATCAGCACAGCACATAACGTATAGCAATTGATCCTTTATTGAAGTTGCTGATCGCGGCGCCCATTCATGATGACTAGCGGGAGCCCTATCTGCACTGGTTTACCGATCCGTTTGAGCATTCTCATGGGATATTAATAAAGCAACCTTGACAAATATTGTACAATATATTATCATATTTTGTACAAATAGGTTTATATCACATAAGGATATGGAGGAGATTACAAAATGGAAACTGAAAATAAATATCGTGGTTTACGGCGTTTCAACCTGGTGATGGGTTTCTTGCACCTGTTACAGGGTATCTTGATGATCGTGCTGAGCAACGATACGGCTTACCCGGTTTACACCAGCTTTTTAAAGTTCGACGTGAGCAAGTTTGCGCTGGTGCCGGATCTGAAATTGGCTGCTGAACTACGCTTCGGGCCGGCAGTGGCGGTTTTTCTGCTCATCTCAGCCTTGGCGCATTTCTTCTTGGCAACCATCGGATATAAGCTATATGTCGCCAATCTTAAAAAGGGCATGAACCCGGTGCGATTTTATGAGTATGCCCTGTCTTCGTCGGTGATGATCGTGCTCATCGGTATGCTGGTGGGTGTGTATGACCTGGGCGCCATCATCCTGATCTTCGGCATCAATGCGATGATGAACCTGTTTGGGATCATGATGGAACTGCACAACCAGAATACCCAGAAAACGAACTGGACTGCCTTCATTTACGGATCGGTGGCGGGAATTATCCCCTGGATCGTAATCGTAACCTACTTTGTGGGATCGTTAAGCGGTGAGGGCGGCAACCCTCCGCCGTTCGTTTATGCCATCATCCCTACGCTGTTCATCTTCTTCAACATTTTTGCGGTAAATATGGTGCTGCAATACAAGAAGGTGGGTCGCTGGAAAGATTATTTATTCGGTGAGCGGGTGTATATCATCCTCAGCCTGGCTGCTAAGACCGTTTTAGCATGGATCATCTTTGCCGGCACGCTGGCACCAGTGTAAACGCATAGAATTAATGTCTGCGAAAGTTTTCACCCCTGGTTTGTACTGAGCTCTCTAAGAAAAGAGGCAACCCGATGGCAGATAGCACCCATATCTATAACCTGAAAGCGGTGATGCAAGAAGTTGGCATCAACGCTGCAACCCTGCGGGCCTGGGAGCGCCGCTATGACCTGCCAAAACCGCAACGCTCGCCGGGCGGGCACCGGCTGTACTCGCGGCAGGATATCGAGATGCTGAAATGGCTGGTGGCGCGCCAGAATGAAGGATTGAGCATCAGCCATGCCATCGAGATGTGGAAAACACAACAGTCAAGCGGGGTTGGCACTGCCGTGCAAATGCCGGTAGTCGCACCGGGCATCAGCACGGGTGAGGCCATGCTCGACGAGCTGCGAGAACGGTGGATCACTGCCTGCCAGATATTTGATGACCGCTCTGCGAACCAATTACTCGATCAGGCCTTTTCGCTGGCAGCACCCGAGACGATTTGCACCGAAGTGCTGCAAAAAGGCCTGGTGCAGATTGGAGACGGCTGGTATGAGGGGAAGGTCAGCGTGCAGCAGGAGCATTTTGCCACGGCCATTGCCAAACGGCGCATAAGCAGCCTGCTGGCAGCAGCCGCGCCTGCCACGCGCCGCGAGCCCATCCTGGCGGCCTGCCCGCCCGGTGAGGAGCATGATTTTATCTTGCTCATGCTCACCTACCTGCTAAGGCGCAAGGGCTGGCAGTCAATTTACCTGGGCGCAAACGTGCCCTTGCTGAACCTGGATACCACCATCAGGCTCGCCAGGCCGCGCATGGTCTTGTCTGCTGCCCAAACCCTCAACGGGGCTGCTTCCCTGCGCCAGATGTCTGAATTTCTCGCCGGACTCAACCTGCCCCTTGCCTTTGGTGGCGGCATCTTTTTGCAGGTACCGGATGCCATCCAGCACATCTCGGGCTACTATCTGGGCAGTGATTTGCCTGTCATCACCGGGCAGCTCGAGCTGCTCATGACAGCTGCTCCTGCCATGCCTGTCACTGCCCCTATATCCATGCAATATATCGTCGCCTTGAAGCAATTCAACCTGCATGAAGCTGCGTTTGCCGCACATGTTGCCCATGCACTACAGCATGGCGGGGTTAGGACTGCCCACCTGGAAATCGCCATTGACAACCTGACCCAGCACATATCCTCGGCTTTGCGCCTGGGTGATATCAATTTGCTGGATCGGTCAATTACCTGGCTGGATGGAATGCTTAAAAACCGGGGTATATCACCTTCCATCACCGCCGACTTATATGCTGCCTATGCCGAGGCAGTAGTCAAGTATGCTGGAAAAGACGCTGCCATGGTCAGCGAGTGGCTATCAAGGCTTGCCCTGGATCATGAGAATGAGCAACGATAGGGTGGAATCTTCGGGGATAATCCGGTGAGAAAGTATCGCTTGCTGCCTATATCCTCCCGTCTATATCCCGGCTGGTTGCGGCTCAGCTCGATCTATCGGCGATTGCACTGTCATGTTAGTGCATATCATGCATTAAGTCTGGCAGTGATACTGGTTTAATCGGGAACTGCATTAACTTTGCGAGAGGAAAAAAACTATCGTATGGAAGCGTCAATCTGGTGGATCCGGCGTGACTTAAGGTTGAGCGACAACCGGCCATTAAGGCTGGCGCTGGAGCAGGCGAAGCGGGTGATACCACTTTTCATCCTCGATCCTGAACTGCTCAACTCACCTTATGTTGGTCAAAAACGAGTGGCGTTCTTGTTCGAAGGGTTGCGCCAACTTAATGCTGACCTGCGTTTGCGCGGTAGTGGGCTCGTCTTGCAGCAGGGTGATCCACTCCAAGTGTTGCATCAGTTATTCAAAGAGACTGGTGCACAGGCTATTTTTGCCCAGGCGGATGTATCGCCCTACGCTAAGAAGCGCGATGAGCGAGTAGGGCGTGATCTGCCCTTGAATCTCTCTTATGGGGTCACGGTCCATTCACCCGGGCAATTATTAAAACCCGATGGCAATCCGTACACTTTGTTTACACCTTTCAAGCACAGGTGGAAAAGCCTCCCTTTTTCTGGCAGGCCTTTGCCGGCACCCGACAATCTTCCCGGATTGCCCGCTCTTGATACTATGGAGGCTTCAAACTTACCCGATCCTACTTCCTCTGCGGCATTTGTGGCAGGTGAGGTGGAAGCGCAAAGAAGGTTGGCGGCATTTACCGATTCAGATCTGCTTTATTACACACAAGGACGGGATCGTATGGACCTTGATGGCACCTCGGGTCTCTCACCATACCTGAAGTTTGGGATGATCTCAGCCCGGCAAGTTGCCTGGGCAGCCATAGAAGCTGCAGCGGGAGCGCGAGATGAATTGAGCCGCACAAGTATAGAAACCTGGCTGACGGAACTAATCTGGCATGACTTTTATAGCGTGATCCTTGACTATTATCCCGAAAACCTGAAAGCGGCATTTCGTAAAGAGCTGAATCGTATCCAGTGGTCGGAAGATACCGCGAGTTTGGCGGCTTGGAAGGAGGGACGCACCGGTTACCCGGTGGTGGATGCCGGCATGCGACAGCTGAACAGCATGGGCTGGATGCACAACCGCGCACGCATGATCACAGCATCATTCCTGGTGAAAGACTTACTCATCGATTGGCAGGAAGGGCAGCGTTATTTCATGCAGCAACTGATCGATGGCGACCCGGCTTCTAACAACGGTGGCTGGCAGTGGATGGCTGGCACCGGCACGGATGCTGCCCCGTACTTCAGGATTTTTAATCCAGTATTGCAAGGTCAGAAATTTGACCCGCAGGGTGCTTATGTACGCCGCTGGGTGACTGAGCTAAAGCCGGTTCCTGATGAATACATTTATGCACCCTGGACCATGCCATCTGACCTGCAGAGGCGGGTCGGCTGTGTAATCGGAAGACACTATCCACGTCCCATTGTCATGCACGCCACCGCGCGCCAGCGTGCGTTAGACGCTTATCGAAGAGCAAGGCTATAAATAAATTTCATGAAAGTGAGTGAAAAAATGAAAGACATAATTCGGCAAATTAGCGTAATCATAACCATCCTGGCAACTTTGGTGGTCAATATCCTAGCCAATGCCCTGCCCATTAATGGGTTGAATACCGGGCAGATATCCGACCGATTCCAGGTGTATTTCGTGCCGGCGGGTTATGTATTTTCTATCTGGGGGGTTATTTACCTGGGATTGATTGCCTATGCGATTTTCCAAGCCTTGCCGGCCCAGCGCGATAACCCTCGCCTGCGGAGAACAGGCTGGTGGATCACCCTTGGCGGTTTGGCTAATATCGCCTGGATCTTCCTGTGGCATTATGAGCAATTCCCGCTCACCCTGGTTGCTATGCTAATCTTACTGGCTACATTGATCATCACCTATCTGGGTTTTGATACCGGCAGGAACAAAGTCGCCGTTGCCGAAAGGTATACCACACAGCTCACGTTCAGCATCTACCTGGGCTGGATCACTGTGGCAACGGTTGCCAACATCACTGATGTGCTTGATTACATCCAATGGAAAGGCTTTGGGATTGCCCCCGAAATCTGGATGGGTATCGTGCTGGCTGCCGTACTGGTGATCACGATATTGATGAGCTTGACCCGCAGGGATATCGCTTATGTGGCAGTCATCCTGTGGGCGCTGGCAGGGATCACGGTAAAGCAGGCGGGCATTCCGGGGGTTGTCATCCCAACCTGGATCACCTTTGGAGCGGTGGCAGTTAGCTTGCTAGTATCCATGGTGCAGCCGAGAAAAACCCTGCAAGGCAAAATCAACAGTTGATCGGAACATGGGGCATGAAGCGTAGCATCTGGCGTAAAGGGCTTTTCGTTCTGGCTGGGGGGATAACAGCTTTACTTGTTGGACCGCTGCTCATCCCTGTTCCTCCATTGAAGGGGACCTACCCGGCTCGGGCACTGGCGGATGAAGACTCGGAATTCATCCGGATTAACGGCGTGGAGCTCCACGTCAAAAGCACCGGGCAGGGACAGCCGGCGTACGTGCTGCTGCACGGATTCGGCGCCAGCCTGTATACCTGGCAGGCTGTGATGCAGCCCTTCAGCCGCCTGGGCAGGGTCATCGCCTATGACCGACCGGGTTTTGGCCTGTCTGAGCGCCCGCTGGCCTGGCAGGGACCAAACCCGTACAGCGGCGATGCGCAGGTGCAGCTTTTACTCGGGCTGCTGGACCATTTTTCCCTCAGCAAGGCCATCCTTGTGGGCAGCTCCGCAGGCGGCAGCATCGCCATGCAGGCAGCGCTGCAATATCCCCAAAGGGTTCCGGCATTGATATTAGCAGACCCGGCAGTTTATATCCATAGGGGCTCTCCCGGCTGGCTGCACTGCCTGCTGGCATCCCCGCAAATGCGCCACATGGGGCCATTGCTCGCCCGCGCAATGCTACGCCATGGCTCCCAGCTGCTTGGCATGGCCTGGCACGACCCGCAGCTCATCCCAGCGGATATGGCCGAAAAATATCGCAAGCCATTCCAGGTGGAAAATTGGGATAAAGCCCTGTGGGAGTTCACCCTGGCAGGCTGGCCGATCGACCTGGCCGGTAAGCTGGATGAGCTCAAGCTGCCGGTGCTGGTGGTCACCGGCGATGACGACCGCATCGTGCCCACCGCCCACTCGGTGCGGCTGGCGGGTGAGCTGCCCAACGCCAGCCTGAAGGTGATTGCTAGAGCCGGGCATTTGCCGCACGAGGAGCAGCCAGGCAGGTTCATGGAAGCGGTCTTCGAATTTATCAGCAGGCTGCCAGGCTGAAAACCTGGGTTTCACATGGCATAGTAAAGATAAGCTGGGTAAAAACAACTTAGCTGCTTAAACAAGACCTCCTGGCTAATTTACCAGGAGGTCTCATCCAATCAAACCCGTGTTCAGGAAAAATGGTAAACCTATTATCCATGACATTGACGATCTCATTCGCCGAATCATTGGCCCCACTCTTCAATGCCAGGCATCTGCTTGCCAGCTACACGGCTGCATCCCAAACACCGCTTCGATGATTGTGTAGCCCATGTCCATTGAACCAACCGGACCGTTCGCCTTTTTATTTTTAAAGAGCTTTGCTGTCATGGTTGCTGTTGGGATTCCCCGGCCGATTACCAATAATGCACCTGCATATCGCCAGATCATCCCTTTGTGGTTTCTCCAGCCTGTGCGGAGGGCTTATATTGGCTGGAGGTGATGCCATTTATGTTTGACTGTTCTTTCCGGTGCATTCACTGACCTTGTGCCAATGCTATCTTTTCACCGGCTCGTCATTACCAGACGTATTGCATCAAACATTGATCATATAGTATCTCAACCTCATGAAACGGACATGATATGGCGATAAAAATCGCCTATATAATATGGCAACTGCTTAGCCGTGTTGTTCGAATAAATTGTTAAAAAATTTCAATTTTGGGCGTAAAAACCTTAATGATTCTCGTGAGCGGGAAAGTGATAATGGATTCGGGCGGATAAGTCCATTTGTTTGAAAGATCACCCCTAAGATGGCCGAAGAGCTTGTGTGGCCAGGTTAATCGCCTGATCCATGGTCAATGCTTGCCCTATAGCATGGGTCTGGTCCCACAGTGTGATTTCCATGCTCGACTTTACGAGATTGATGGAATCTTCATAGAGATTCTGGTTGTTGATCCATAGAAAGACCCCAGGAATATTTATATATGGGAGGGTCGCCCCACACAGCTGGGCTGCCAGGCCCAGCCCGCTGGTATTGCCTGGCTGTGTCTTGCGGGCAATAATAGCCGCTGCTTCGGCCAGCGCGATGATCAGTGCCCGCCTATTTCCGAAGCTGCTCGCCATGGTCAAACCTTCTAATAAATAAGCACCTGCCTGCTGGACCTTGTCCTGCAACAAAGCCACATGGCATAGGTCGATCAATGTCCAGGCTAGGTTCCAGCGATCACCGGTTTTTTGCAGCACGTCGACCACTTCTGTCAATTTGGAATAGGCGTTATCGAGGTCTCCTGCAAGGATTTCGATCTGAGCCGCCGACATGAGGGCTGGCATTAAACACCACGGATCCCCTTGCAACCTTCCCAGCCTGATGCTTTCGCTGTGCAGGGAAACAGCCCGTCCCGGATCATTTTGGTAGTAAGCTACATCCCCCGACCAAGCCAGGGCAATGACTTCATTCCATAATTCGCCGGTAATATTAAAAATTTCGATCGCTTCGGAAATATAGGCGGAGGCAGTATCTGGGTCATGCCTCGATAAGGCTACAATTCCGCCGATGAGCAGCGCATTGCCCAACAAACTCTTGTTATCCTGCTGACGGCTGAGTTCGATGGATTTTTCGGCAATCTCGGTAGGTGATGGTTGGCCACTCGCACTACGGATGAGCAAAGCCTTGTAGCATAAAAGGCCCGCCTGAATACCAGCTGGGGTCAGGTCATCGCAGAAAGCCAGCATTTTTTCGCACCACTGCAGGCCTTCGGTAATAAAACCGCATGTCTGCCAGTATAAACCCAGCGTGATGACCAGGCGCTGCCCGATATCGATGAACTTTTCTTTTTTTTGGATCCATTCCAAAACACCGCGAATATTACTGAACTCGCGCTGCATCACCTGCTGCCAGTAGATTCTTTCGGCTGTCCGGATGCGTGGCTCCACCTGGCTGGCAAAATCCAGGTAGAACCTGGCATGTTGTTCATGGATGGCATCGTGCTCCTCGCTGACGGATAATAGTTCATCCGCGTACGATTGAATCGTCCTCAGCATCATAAAGTAAGCTTCTTCTTCGGTTTCTGTAACCTGCACCACCAGGTTGTTATCGATCAATAAAGCCAGGGTGTCCTCCAGCTGTGGTAAAAGGTCACCTTCGATATCGCACATTTTTCCGGGAGCGTCGAGCGTCCAGCCCCCGCTGAACACTGCCAGCCGCCTGAAGAGTTTTTTCTCGTGGTTATTGAGCAGGTTGTAACTCCAATCAATTGTGCTGCGCAACGTCCGCTGGCGCTCAGGCAGGTCGCGGGAGCCAACGGTGAGCAGGTCGAAGCGGTGCTTGAGGCGAGAGAGCATTACAGGAGGTGGCAGTAGCTTGATCCTGGCTGCGGCTAGCTCGATGGCTAAGGGTAACCCGTCAAACTGCTTGCATATCTCGGCAATGGCAGTGGCGTTAGCGGCTGTAACCTGAAAATTAGGGTTGATGTCTTGGGCGCGCTGAATAAACAAGCTGGCCGCGGCATATTCAGATAGTTCATCGATAGATATGGGCTCTTGTGTGGAGGAGGCTTTGAGTGGAGAAACCGACACTTCCTTCTCTGCCCTCAAGCGTAGGGGTGCCCGGCTGGTGACGATACATTTTAAATTGGGGCACGACTCGAGCAAAGCAGAGACGCAAGGTGCTGCATCCATGAGATGCTCAAAATTATCGAGCACCAGGAGCAGCTGCTTGCCCTGCAAATATTCGCTGAGAATTTCCGCTGTAGGCCGGCCTGTTGATGTCTCGCGAATTCCGAACGTTTCCGCAATGGTTGGGATCACCAGGTGAGGGTCATGGATGGATTCCAGCCCCACGAGGAACACGCCATCCTGGAAACGCTCCAGCAGTTCCAGGCCGATTTGAATCGCCAGGCGAGATTTGCCTGTGCCACCTGGCCCGGTTAATGTCACCAACGCCACATCCTGGCGTAAGACGAGCTCGCATAAGGAGGCCAGCTCGTGCTCCCGGCCAACCAGTGAGTTACGCGGGAAGGGTAAATTGGTTTGAGGGAAAGGCTTTTGTTGTATACCTGGGTAACCGTGGCGGTGAATGGATTCGAACCCCTCGGCGAGCATCAATGCCAAATCATCCTGGACGAGTTGCTTCAATTGCGCCTGGGTTGAGAAGTAAGTATAACTGCAGGTATTATCATCGCGGATGCGCTCCAGGAGGCTGGCCAGCCCGGGTTCACGCTCTGGAGCTGGTATTTTTATGTAGATCAGCTTGGGCATGTTGGATGCCAGGTTATATTCATCCTCCAGGCCTGAAATTGACCTACCCGGCGCCAACCACCCATAGCTCTGCCAATATATGCCGATGAATATCTGGCTTTGTGATAAATAGGACTGGTACAGTTACTGCGGCGGGTGAGGCCTGGCGCCTGATTCAAACATGACCGGAGACAGGCGTAGCTTTACAATCGCCTGGCGGACAGCTTTACGCTCCTCAGCCAATTCTTTGAGGGTCGAGCTGACAAAGACCCGCAGGTGGTGATCAGGGGTGCGGATGACCATTAATTGTTTTTATATAGTATTACCCGGGTTTGTTGTTTAATTTCATTAATATTTTGTGAATTGGAAGCAAATAGATAAACAAAAACGTGTAAAGGTTTCAAAGATTAGACGTCATCTTATCTGGGTATGGTTAATGGCAGGAGAACGGTGAAAGTGGTGCCTTGGTTGGCTTGGCTTTCCACGCTGATGCTCCCCGAATGGCGCTCGAGGTTCTCGTAGACAATGGACAAGCCCAGGCCGCTGCCGCGCTCCTTGGTAGTAAAGAAGGGGTCGAAGATTGTTTGCAAGTTATCGGTCGGGATGCCGCAGCCGGTGTCTTTAATGGCCACGACAGCCTGCCCTGCCAGCAGGTCTGCGTGCATGGCAATCGTGAGATTTCCTCCCAGGGGTTGCATGGCCTCGATGGCGTTCATGCTGAGGTTTAGGAATACCTGCCTCAGATGGTCGGCAGTACCGTATGACCACAGCGGCAGTAAAGAACCCTCCTGCTGCCAGGCCACTTTCTGGTTTTGCAGGTGAGGCTCGATCAGCTGGTGTACCTCGGCTAGATACAATGTAAATTGATTGTAAGTTTTCGGGTTCGCCTTAGCCCGTGAAATGCATGGCCTTCACAACCTGCAAAAGCTGGCGGCTTTCCTGCAGCCAGGGCATGGGGTTGGTGGCGGTTTTGATGTAATAGATGTGCCCACTTGGATCGACGATCACCGAGGCAGTGCGCTGTATGAAGATCAATGCCATTTGCAGGCTGTATTGGTGGTAGACCTTGCGCTCCGGGTCGGCCAGCACTGGGTAGGGGAGGTGCAGGAAATCGGCATATCTCTTCGCCTCATCCAGCGAGGCTCCCAGGATCAGCAGGATCTCACAGTTGTTTACCTGGAATTCAGCATGCAGCTGCCCCAACTGGGTAGCATGGCTGCGGCACTGCATTCAGCTGTATTCGCGGATGAAGAAAAGGTAAACGCTTTTTTTACCTCGGAAATCCGCCAGTGAAATTTGCGCGCCATTACTGGCGGGTAAGATAAAACCTGGTGCGCTCGAGCCAACGGTAAGTGGTGCTGTATCTGTCATAATCCCTCCTGAATCGACCACCCGTCAGCCAGTATACTACCTATACCATATAGACCACTTTAAGCCGAGCTTAAATCCAGCTTTATTATGTGTATTCTTAAAACTCCTGCCGGTTGAACCTCCATAAAGCCACGCTCAGGAAGAAGACGCATTCAAGCAGGATAATGCCTAAAATGAGCAGTTGCTCTTGCTGGATAGAGGTGTGCATAAGTAGAGCGTTGGCAAGGTTATCCGGCGTATAAATCAAAGACATTGGCAGGATGAAACGCAGGGCGGGGAGCTGGCCGATCATGTATAGATACAGGAAGAAGACGGCCAGTGGAATCCCGATCACAGGCGCTCGGCTGGAAAAGAGCGCTCCAAGCATCAATGTAAATGATAAGAAGAAAAAATCAATGACGAAAAATAGGAACACGCACCCCAGGAATCCAATTGGATTTAGCAGAGATCGCTGGATAATGGACATCAGGATGTAGCCTAGAATCATTGGCACGGCAACCATCGATACCAGCACTCCCAGGCTATTGGAAACCACTTTGGAAACCAGGAATCCCTCCCGGGTGAGCGGCTTTGAAAGCACCCAGGCAGCTGTACCTCTCCTTTTTTCGCTCACCAAGGCATCCTGCAGGGCAATGATTACACCCACTGCTGGAATGAGGCCGGCAGTCTCGCTGAATGTCCGCATGATGCTGCCGAGGGAAATTACCCCCGGTCGGCTGAATGCAAATCTACCCAGCATGCCGGTGACTACTGCACCCCAGATCAGGCTGTTCACCCACCAGGTGCGTGTCTTGAACCAGCCTGCCAGGCCACTGCGCAGCATATTGCCGTAGCCTCGCCTCCAACCGCGTTCAGTCACTAGCTCAAATACCTCATTCCCCCGCATCTTGCCCTCCTTTGCCCACCTGTATGAACACGTCTTCTAATTCGCATAGCCTGAAGCTGAAATTCTTCACCACCGTCGGGCTGTTCACTTGAAGCCTCAGCGACTGTGAAACCGCGACGTCAGGGTGGGTCACGTCCAACTCTATAATGCTTGCCACGTTATGCTGCGCGGGCTTAATCACTTCCGGCCATGTTCTAGAATTCCTGGCGGTTGAACCTCCACAGAGCCATAAGCGTGAAGAAGATGCTCTCGATGACGATGATTAGCAAAATGGTCAGCTGCTCTGATTGGGGAGCAGTTCCTTCCAGCAGAGTAAGTGTTAGCGGGTTGGTGGTGCCCAGGGGAATGATCAGGCTCCAGGGGAGTATGAAGCGTAGGGCAGGTAAGACACCGATGAGATTTTGCTGCAAGAATAGGATGGCGAGGGGGATGCCCACCACCGGAGCACGGCTATCGAAAAATGTGCCCAGCATCATGGTGAGTGATAAGAAGAAGAGGTGGTTGATGAAGATCACACCCATAGCCTCCAGGACTCCTACCGCTACCAGTATCGCCGGGTGGGTGATGGCAATGATGGTAAAACCAATGGCGCACGGGACAATCACCATGGTGAGCAGCACACCCAGGCTGTTGGCTATTACCTTGGAAAGGATGAGCGCCGGGCGGGTGAGCGGCTTGGAAAGCACCCAGGCGGCCGTTCCCTCCCTTTTCTCTCCTACGATGGCATCCTGCATGAGGATGATTACACCCACGGCGGGGAACAAGCCGGTAAATACCAGGGTGACCATCATCAGCTCGTTGACGTCGGGGGCTTGAGGGTTGAATGCCAGGGCACCGATGATCACCAATACCATGCCGCCCCAGATCAGGCAATTCGCCCACCAGGAACGGGTCTTGAACCAGCGCGCCAGGCCGCTGCGCAGCATGTTGCCTAAACCTCTTGTCCAACCGCGTTCAGTTACCAGCTCGAATGCCTCATTGCCCGACATTTTGACCTCCTTCGACCACCTGCATGAACACATCTTCCAGCTCATATTGCTTGCGGTGGAAATCCGTCACCACCACGGGGCCATTCACCAGCAGTTTCAGCAGCTGTGCTTCGGCAGCAGCAGGGTCTGTCACACTCACCTGGAAAACACTGCCCTCGTTGTGCTGCGTGGCCTTCACCGCCCCCACCCAGGGCTGGGATTGCAGGATTTTCAGAGCGGCGTCAACGTCACCCTTTAGGTGGACAATATAGATAACCCCCTCGCTGCCCGCCAGCAGCTCTTCGATGGGTCCCTGCGCCACCAGCTTGCCCTGGTTGAGGATGACCACCGTATCAGACACGCGCTGCACGTCGTCTAAGATGTGCGTGGAATAGAAGATGGTGGCATACTTGCGCAATTTCGACATCACTTCCAGCACGTCCCGCCGGCCCAGCGGGTCGAGGCTGGCGGCGGGCTCATCCAGGATGAGCAGGTCGGGGTAGTTCACCTGGGCTTGGGCGATGCCCAATCTTTGCCGCTCACCGCCTGAAAAGGTCTTGATGGGGCGATCGGCTTTATCATCCAGGTCCACCAGTGCCAGCATCTCATCTACGCGCTGCTCGATAGCCTTCTTAGGGCCCTTAAAGAAAAATTGGGCGGTGAAGCGCAGCGTCTCACGGGCGGTCATGTATTCGTAGAAATGGGGCTCCTGGGGCAGGTAGCCAATGCGGGCGCGGATTTCCACGCTGTGCGACACGCTGTCCATCCCAAAAATCGTCGCGCTACCGGCAGTGGGTCGGGTGAGACCCAGCAGCAGCTTGATCGTGGTGGTCTTCCCGGCACCATTGGGACCCAAAAAGCCAAATATGGAGTTATGGTTTACTTTAAGGTCCAGGGAGCTGAGTGCCTGGATCTCTTTATAGGTTTTGCTTAGACCATGGGTCTCGATGACATAACGATCAGAAAGGCTCATTTGTAGACCTCCTTTTTTAGCCGTAAAATGTTTATTATAGTACCAGAATAGCATTCTTTGTAATGGTGGATTGTCAATAGCACGAATGCGGAAAACCACATAATTATGAATGTTGAGTCTGGTGAAAGGCATTCAACCTGCAAAATAAAGCCATTAGAAAATTCCTGTTCACCTTTCAATCGCGGATTTCATGTGCATGAATGAAGAATGACGTACAGGACAATGGCTGTGCAGCAATCTGAGAAAAAGCCAATCCCGAGTGATGGGGGGCTGAACCGCGTGTTGGTTTGGGAGGTGAGATTTAATTGACTTTTAATGATTTACTGGTTATACTATTCACAAGACAGGGTGATAATTGTTACATTAATGATATCCTGAGTAAGTGCAAGCTCACAAAAGAATTAGCTAGCTGCAAGGGAAAGGAGGGAGATTATTTACTGATAATTATATCGACCCCAGCTATTGGTATGCCATAACTCTTTGAGGAGAAATG
>CAYLPS010000040.1:0-26665 GCA_964385625.1 uncultured Anaerolineaceae bacterium
AACGTGTGCAAGAAGAAACACCTGACCAATGTGCGGGCTGCCAGGGGCGAGATGGAAATCCGGCTTACCCCACCCAGGCAGATGAGCCTGGATGAAGCCATCGAATACCTGGCAGACGACGAGCTGCTGGAGGTGACCCCGCAAAGCTACCGCATCCGCAAGCGCATCCTGGATAGCCACGAGCGCGGCCGGCTGACCAAGCTGGCTAAGCTCGAGAGCGCCGCGTGACCAGTGCCTATGAAATTATGATATACGACCGTGGGGACAGGGGAAGCAATTAAAAATTCAAAATAGTATAAAATGGTAGGCAGTAAAGGAGAATCGCGCCATGGCTTCATCCTTCAATTGCCCCAACTGTTCTGCCCCACTGGATTTTGAGCACCTGGATACAGCCACAATCCGCTGCCCCTACTGCCATGCCTCGGTGATCGTGCCGCAGGAATTACGCGCCAGCCAACCAGGTGCCGCAGGCTTCACCACAGGACGTGACGCTGCCCTGCAATCAGTGCTGAAAGAAAAGCTGGATTTCGTCATCGAAGCCGCCCAGTCGGGAAATAAGCTGGTGGCGGTAAGAGCCTTGCGCGACGGCTTTCCAATCAGTTTGAAGCAAGCCGCAGAGCTGGTGAATGCCATGCAGCGCGGGGAGCAGGTTGATTTGCAGGTGCTGCAATCGCTGGGGAGAGCATCGAGCTTGCCTGCCAGCCTGGGACCCGCTAAGATGCAGCAAATCGCTGACCTGGTACGGTCGGGCGACAAGATCAGCGCCATTAAATTATTCCGGCAAAGTACCGGGGTGGGCTTAAAACAAGCCAAGGATGCTATCGATGGAATGTCGGTGGCGATGTCGGCTTCGGCTGAGGGCAGCGGTTTTGAAGGGGCATTTGCGCCATCACCGCCCATCATCCCAGTTAGTGCCGACCAGCAGACGGGTTCTTTAAAGACGGGCGGGAGGATCGTATTATCTGGCATCGTCCTGTTCATTGTCTTGCTCATCATCGTCCCCATGCTGATTGGCATGGCATCCAGAGGAGGGCCGCTGGCGGGCGCCTGGTCGCGCATCAACCCATTTGCTGCCGGCAGGCTGGAGATGAGCTTCGGCAAGGAGGGTACAGGGCCGGGTTATTTCAGCGGCGCGCAATACGTGGCGGTTGATAATCATGGCCACATTTTCGTGGGCGAAATGATTGGAGGGCGGGTGCAGGTATTCGATGAAAATGGTAAATACCTGGCCCAATGGCAGGCGAAGGGCGAGCAGACCGGCGATATTTATCTGGCGGGGATGGCAGCCAGGCGTGATGGTGCAGTGTATGCCGTGACCGGCAGCCAGCTTTACGTGTACGATGGCCTGACGGGCAACTTGCTGGGGCAGCTGGAGCACCCGGATGGCTGGGGTTTCTCTGATGTTAGCGTGGCGCCAGATGGCTCGATCGTGGCGTCCTGGTACAAAAACCGTGATGACATCATACGCTTTAATCGAGATGGTCAGGCCACTTTACTGGTCGAGGGCGCCATATCCAGTGTGACCGATGATTCGGAGATGGATATGAAGGTGGCTGTGGATGGCACGGGGAATATCTACGCCCTGGGGTACTTCAATGAGGGAGTATTTATTTTTTCGCCAGACGGGCGGTATAGCTCACGTTTTGGTAGCATGGGAGATGAAGAAGGGCAATTTACCTCGCCGAGGTCGATCGCCATTGATAACCTGGGGCAGGTCTACATCGCCGATTTTCCCGGGGTGATGATCTATGCCAGCGATGGGCGCTACCTTGACACGCTGGTGGTGAATGGGGCAGTGATGGGGATGACCTTTGATGACCAGAATAACCTGTACCTGGTGGCCGATAACCAGGTGATGCGTTTCAAGCTCAAGTGATTTTATCAGGCCATGTCACACAGCCGGGGAAGCTGAGGGTGGGGAAATTGATCCTCCCATTGCTCCCATATTTACGCATGCTATAATCACGCCATGATTTTGATTACCGGCGGCACCGGTTTCATCGGAAAAGCCCTGGTGCGCCACCTGACTGAAGCAGGCAAGCCGGTGCGCTTGCTTATCAGGCCTTCCAGGCAGTCGCCTGACCTGCCGAGAGGCGTGCCAGTGGAGGTGACGGTGGCAAACCTGTCTGACGCGCGCAGCTTGCGCGCAGCGTTGGTGGATGTGGATATCGTGTATCACCTGGCGGGAGTTGAATGGCAGGGTGCGCATGCCAGCTTAATGGATGTGGATATCCAGGGGACGCGGACCATCAGCCAGGTGGCTGCGGAAGCTGGCGTGGAGCGCTTTTTCTATCTCAGCCACCTGGGCGCGGACCGGGCATCAGCATACCCTGTATTAAAGGCCAAGGCCATTGCCGAGGAGAATATCCGACGCAGCGATGTACGCTATACCATCCTCCGGTCGAGCCTCGTATACGGGATGAATGACCACTTTACCAGCGGCCTGGCACGCCTGCTCAATGCGCTGCCATATTTGTTCTTCATGCCCGAGGAAGGGAATACCCTGCTACAGCCCATTTGGGTGGAAGACCTGGTGACCTGCCTGGTGTGGGCCCTGGATGATAAGCTGACCATCAACCAGACTTACTCGGTAGGCGGCCCGGAATACCTGACATTCAGCCACATCGTACAGGCTATACTGGACAAGATCAAGCTGAAGCGCCGGCTGGTGCATGCCTCACCGCCCTACTTGCGTGCCATGACCGTGATGCTTGAATCAATCTTCCCGGTGATGCCTGTATCGGTGTATTGGCTGGATTACCTGGCCACCAACCGCACATGCAGCCTGGATGCACTCTCCAGGGTGTTCAACATACTGCCGGCACGCTTCGACTACACCCTGGGATACCTGGAAATGACCAACTGGCGCGTATCTTTGTGGCGTACAATACTGAGCAGAAGAAGGAGGAGCTCAAGGCGGTAGATTGGTGATGAAAGCAGCCTGGACGATTAAGCTGATCGAAAATATGGACGAAATGCACCAGGTGGAAGAGGTGCAGCGCAGGGTATGGCGAGAGTCAGACATCGATATCGTGCCAGCCCACCTGATGAACTCAGCGGTGCATAATGGAGGTGTCGTGTTGGGTGCATGTACCGACCAGCAGCTGGTGGGTTTTGTGTTTGGTTTCCCCGGCACCTATCACACCGCGGATGGACCACGGATAAAACACTACTCAAGCATGCTGGGCGTGCTGCCTGAATGGCGCGACCAGGGGATCGGTTTTGCCCTCAAACGGGCGCAATGGCAGATGGTGCGCCACCAGGGAATCGATCGGATCACGTGGACGTTCGACCCGCTGCACGGCCGTAATGCCTGGCTGAACATCACCCGCCTGGGGGCGGTATGCAGCACCTACCTGCGCGATTTCTACGGGAAAATGCGCGACACGCTGAATCAGGGCTTGCCCTCCGACCGTTTCGACGTGGATTGGTGGGTGAATTCACACCGTGTGAACCGCAGATTGAGCCGTCGCAGGCGGAACGATCTCACCCTGGCCCATTTCGTGAGTGGTGGCGCACGCATGTATGCCCAGGCTGAAATTGACACTCATGGATTGGCCCATCCGGTTGCTGACCCTGCGCTTAAAGTGGGGAAAGACCTGCCAATATTGCTTGTGGAAATTCCCACGGATTTCGCAAGGCTTAAAGAGATGGATATCCAGCTTGCCCGCCAGTGGCGGCTGCATACCCGCTCTGTTTTTGAAGCGCTGTTCCAGGCTGGCTATTTAGTGACTGATTTTATTCATTCCAACGATGAGCCTGGGCGGAGCTATTATGTATTGTGCCATGGAGAAAGCACCTTATGAAAATCACCCATCTCAACCTATATCACCTGCGAATGCCGCTAAAAAGTGCCTTCGCGACCTCCTTTGGGAGTATTACCACGCGTGATTGCGTGGTGATAGAGGCATTTACCGACGATATGGTGGGCTACGGCGAGTGCCCAGCGGACCGCGATCCGGGCTATTCCTACGAAACCGTGAGCACTGCGCTGCATATTTTGGAGGATTTCCTCGTGCCGGCTGTTCTGGACAAGGAGATCAAGACTGCGGAACAATTGCAGCAACACATGGCATTTACGCGGGGGCACAACATGGCCAAGGCAGGCCTGGAGATGGCTTTTTGGGACCTGCTTGGCAAGATACGCGGGCAATCGCTGGCACAGATGCTGGGGGGAGTGCGCTTGAAGGTTGAGGTGGGGGTGTCCGTTGGGCTGCAGGAATCACCGCGCCGGCTGGTTGAGGTGGTGCAAGGATACGTTGAACAGGGTTACCGCAGAGTAAAAATCAAGATTAAACCCGGGCGAGATGTTGAAGATGCCTTCGAAGTGAGGAAGGCGTACGACGATTTACCCCTGCAGGTGGATGCAAATTCAGCTTTCACGCTGGAAAATGCAACTTCGCTGCTGCCATTGGACGATTTGGGACTGCTGATGATCGAGCAACCCCTGGCAGAAGATGACCTGTGGGACCATCATAAGCTGCAGAAACAATTCCAAACGCCCATCTGCCTGGATGAGAGCATCACTTCGCCGCGCCTGGCCAGGCAGGCGCTGGAGATGGACGCCTGCCGGGTGATTAACATCAAGGCTGGCCGGTTGGGGGGCATCAGCCAGGCTGTAACCATCCATAACCTGTGTCTAAGCCAGGAGGTGCCGGTGTGGTGCGGGGGAATGCTGGAAACGGGCGTGGGCAGGGCTTCCAACCTGGCGCTGGCATCGCTGCCCGGATTCAGCCTGCCGGGTGATATTTCAGCTACCGACCGTTATTACCACAAAGACATCACCCGTGAGAGCTTCAGCCTCAATGAGGATAGCACGATCGATGTGCCAACCAGAGCCGGGCTGGGGGTGAACATTGAGCCAGAAGCATTAAAACACTTTACCATAACACAAATCAGCCTGCCATAATCTATATCTTCCCGCTCAAGCCCGCCTCAGGCGGGATTTTTGTGCCTTAGAAAAATTGCCGCCTGAAAAAGTTGCATTATTTTTAACTCTATTCTATACTTTTTTAATATTCAGGAGGTAGCCGATGCGGACATATGATATTACCCTCACGATTACTCCTCAAAGCATCGTTTGGCCAGGAGATAAGCCAGTCAGCATAAAGCAGACCAGCAGTATAACAGCGGGGGATGATTCAAATGTCTCGGAAGTAACCATGAGCTGCCACACGGGTACACACGTAGATGCACCGCACCACTTTCTAAATAATGGTATCACCGTGGATGACCTTTCACTCGACCTGCTGGTGGGCCGGGCATACGTGCTGTACTTGCCGGACGTTTCGATGATCACCGCCTCAGCATTGATGCAGGCAGATATCCCACCACGCACACGCAGGTTGCTATTTAAAACGCGCAATTCGCAATTATGGGCGGATAATAACCGTGAATTCCAGACCGATTACGTGGCACTCAGCGTCGATGCGGCCGAGCTGCTGGTGGATCGTAATGTCAAGCTGGTGGGTATCGATTACCTGTCAATCGCACCTTATAAGATGAGCACGCAGGTCCATTCCATCCTGCTGGATGCCGGAATGGTGATCATCGAGGGGTTGGACCTTTCCAGGGTTTCGCAGGGCAGGTACACGCTGCACTGCCTGCCGCTCAAGCTGGGAGGGGCGGATGGCGCTCCTGCCCGGGCGATTTTGGTGGGGGTATAGGGCAGGTAAAAATTCTTTATCTATTGTAGGGGCGGGTCGCAACCCGCCTTTACTGTTTATATTATATACAGGCCTCACAGGTTAGGCAAAGCTGTGAGGTTTGTTAATCACCTGCCCTTGAAATTCGAGTGAAAATGGAATATAGTATCCTTAAAGAAGTATATAGCGATGAAAATCCGCATCAAATGGGCTTGGATGGTGGGCATCGGCATCCTGCTGCTGGCAGGGTGCGCGAAGCAGGACATATCACCTGCCCCAGCAAGAGGAGATGAGATGAGCATACAAATTACCAGCACTGGCTTCAAGGAGGGTGGGAATATCCCCCGCCTGTACACCTGCGATGACCGGAATGTATCCCCACCACTTGCCTGGAGTGGGGTGCCGTCCAAGACAATGAGCCTGGCGATTATCTTGGAAGATCCAGATGCACCATCGGGTACATTTGTCCACTGGGTGCTGTTCAACCTGCCTCCGGGTCTCAGCGGGCTGGAACAGGGGAAGAACGGCGGTGGGACAGAGGGGATCAACGATTTTCGGAAAATTGGGTATAACGGTCCGTGCCCACCGCGCGGTTCGAATCACCGCTATTACATCAAGGTTTATGCATTGGATCAACAGCTGGGATTAAATGGGGGAGCCACCAAGGCGCAGCTTGAAAACGCCATGGAGGGTCATATCCTGGCCCAGGGACAGCTGATGGCGAGGTATGGCAGGTAGTGGCGGCAGATCACCTGACCTGCTTACTGGTATTTACTCATTAACACGTGGTATAAATTTGAGCGTAAGCAGATCATAAGCCTGAGCTCCCCCATGTATTGCGCATAGCCAATAAATATTATCCGACCGGATTAGGCGGATATTTTTCCATACCAGGGGCCAAGAGAGCTGCACCACCATCCACCGTTATTACCTGGCCGCGGATCATGCTGGCAGCCGGCGAGCACAGGAAGGCCACCACCTCGGCGATATCCTGCGGCACTACCAGCCGGCCTGCCGGGGTGATGCTGGTGGCTTTCTCTGCCAGGTGCACGTCGCTGCGCACCATCTCGAAGTGCTGCAAAGCCTCGGTGAGCACCATGCCAGGGGATACCGCGTTGACCACGATGTTTTTAGGAGCCAGCTCAACTGCCAGGTAGCGGGTGACGGCTTCGATGGCTGCCTTGCTGGCACCCACCACCACGTAATCGGGCAGCACGCGGCCCGCACCCGGGCTGGATATGGCCACGATTGAACCGCCGCCATGTTTTTCCATCAGTGGTACGGCGCGCTGTGCAGCGAACAGC
Source organism: uncultured Anaerolineaceae bacterium (assembly GCA_964385625.1). Lineage (GTDB taxonomy): Bacteria > Chloroflexota > Anaerolineae > Anaerolineales > UBA4823 > FEB-25. Next base: position 6,950 of record CAYLPS010000040.1, read on the forward strand.
AAGCTGCGAGCGTTGATGTTCATGGTCCAGTCCCAACCCTTGGGGCGCTGCTGCATCACCGGGCGGTTATACCCCGAGGCGGCATTGTGGACGTAGAAATCCAGCGCACCAAACTCTTGTTCCACCGCTTCGAAGAGACTGTTCACCTCGTCGAGCTCGCCCATGTTGGCTTTGACCAGCAGGGCCTTGCAGCCGAGGGTACGAATTTTTTGGGCGGTATTTTCGGCCGGCAGGCGGTTGCGGAAGTAGTTCACCACCACATCGGCCCCAAGGGAAGCGAAATGCAGGGCTATTGCCGCCCCAATGCCACGCCCCGAGCCGCTGATGAGGGCAACCTTATTCGCGAACATGTGACACCAGTGGTTTCACGTCACGGTAGCGGGAACGCAGCTCAATTACCCGCAGGGCAGCTTCAAGCTTAACATACGCATCCATTTTGCTCTCTCCCTGACGCCTTTCCTCGAAGTAGATGGGGATTTCCTTGATGCGCAGGCCCAGTTTTTCAGCCAGGTAGCACATCTCCACCTGGAAGATATAGCCTGTAGAGCAGATGCGTTCCAAACTAATGCTGTTCAAGGCACTGGCGGTCCAGCACTTGAAGCCGGCGGTGGAATCGAGGGTTTGCGTGCCGAGGATGAGTCGCACCCACACTGAATTTGCCCACCAGCTAAGCAAGCGCCGGTACCAGGCCCAATGAACATCCAGGCGGCCGCCTTTCACGTAACGCGAACCCACCACCACATCATACTTGGGGATCAGATCCAGCATCTGGGGCACAAAGCGTGGGGGATGCGAGAAGTCGGCATCCATGTGGATAATGTACTGGTAGCCCTGTTGCAGCGCCCATTGGAACCCCTGGATATAGGCAGTACCCAGGCCAAGCTTACCCGGGCGGTGAATCACGTGGAACCGCCCCGGATATTGCTGCGTCAACCTGTCTGCCACCTGCCCGGTGCCGTCTGGCGAGGCATCATCCACATTCAAGATTTCAAGGCTGCTGATGTTTAGCTCAAACAGCGCAGCCGTGATTTTCTCCAGGTTTTCCGCTTCATCGTAAGTAGGGATGATAACCAGGGTGGTGGGCATAGGTATATTTTACAGCTTTTTTGCTTCCTGCCAATAATGTTCCATCTCATCCAGAGAAAGCTCACTGACCGATTTCCCCTGGGCGCGGGCGGCTTGCTCGATATGGGCGAAGCGCTGTCGGAATTTGGCGTTGGTCTGGCGCAGGGCAGATTCGGCATCGATGTCGTAATGGCGGGCCAGGTTCACCACGGCAAATAACAGGTCACCCAGCTCGCCTTCACGCGAGGGCAGGTCACCGGCAGCCAGCAGCTCGTGGCACTCTTCGTCGATCTTGTCCACCACACCCGTAGCATCCGGCCAATCGAAGCCCACCCGCGCAGCCCGTTCCTGGATTTCCTCTGCCTGAGAGAGGGCAGGCAGGGCTTGTGCCACCCCATCCAGCAGGCCTTTTTGTTTACCGCCGGTACCTTCATGCGCCTGCTCCCGTTCCTCGGCCTTGAGTTTCTCCCAGTTCTGGAGCACATTTTCCACGCCTGAAACTTGCCAATCGCCAAAAACATGGGGATGGCGGCGGATGATCTTGTCGTAAATGCCCTTGATCACCTGGGCGATGTTGAACTCGCCATACTCGTTGGCAATCTGGGCGTGCAGGGTGATCTGTAATAAAAGGTCGCCCAGCTCTTCGCGCATATGGATGGGATCATCGGCGTCCATGGCTGCCAGGGCCTCGTAGGTCTCTTCCAGCAGGTTGGTGCGCAGGGTCTGGTGATTTTGCTCACGGTCCCAGGGGCAGCCACCGGGGGCGCGCAGGTGAGCGATGATCTCCTGGAAGGCTTCGAAGGAGGTGCCTTTGGCGAGCGGTGGGAGGTAAAGGGAAGTGAGCAGCCCGATGTGAGGGCTCTGGTCAATAGCGTGCAGGGTCAGGTCTTCCACCAGCAGTTCAGGCGTTCCGGCAGCATGCACCAGCCTGATGGGGTGCTCGTCGGGGTATGTTTCCATGAGGGTGAGCTTGAGGGCATTAGCCACTTCCCTGGAATACACCTGGGCGACGAGGGCATGAGCATCGGGCGGGAAGGGGGGTACATGTGCATTGGATAGCTCAAGGGCGTCTACAACGGCAAGCTGAGGTAAAGGGTCGATGCCCAGGGCAGTGAGGGTGGGCTCGATGAAGCTCAATCCCTCCACCACCTCGAGGGGTATATTTTCCAAGCGCGCCCGCTTGGCAATTTCAGGGCAGGTGGCTTCGGCAACGAAGGGATGCCCGGGTACAGCATAGACCACACCCTGGGGCCTTTTACCCAGCTCCAGGATTCTTTCGACGATATGCGCATAGACATCATCGAAGGAGGGTAGCTGCGCATAAAGCTCATCAAAGGAATGCACTGCTATTGATGAGGGAAAGCCTTTCACGCTGGGGTGCTGGCGGGTGCGCAGGAAAATCTCGGGGCTGCTTTCCAATACCCGCCATGCCTGGCGGGTGAGCAGGGCGGGGTCGCCGGGGCCAAGGCCGAGGATGGTGATCATAGGTGACATAGGACCTCTCGATTGACTGGCTGGTGAGGCATGATAGCCTGTTTAAAAAGTAATGCGTAAAACGAGAGCCGGGAAGCCACGTTTTTACGCATTACCAATGGTAATAATGATCTACCGCTTGGTGTAGGTGGGCGCCTTACGAGCACGCTTGAGGCCGGGTTTTTTACGTTCTTTGACGCGGGCATCGCGAGTTAGAAAACCGCCCTGCCGCAAGGCAGCATGGGCATCTGGTTTCATAATCAGCAAGGCACGCGCCAGGCCCATCATCACCGCATCGGTCTGGCCGTTTACCCCACCGCCTTTAACGATTACGGAAATATCCAGGGTATTGCGTGCTTCACCGGAGGCCTGCAGGGGGGCGATAATGGTTTCTACATCACCCTGGCGCCTGAAATACTCTTCCAGGTTTTTCTGGTTGATGGTGAATAAGCCTGTGCCGCTGGCGATGCGCACCCGGGCGGTACTTTCTTTGCGACGACCTATACCTTCATAATACTGAGTTGCCATAATTACTCCTGATGATAACTTATAACTTAAGCGAGCGGCTTGGGAACCTGCCCTGCGTGAGGGTGCTCGGGTCCAGCGTATACTTTCATTTTCTTAATCAATGAGCGACCGTACTTGTTATGGGGAAGCATACCCCACACTGCCGAGCGGATTACCCGGTCGGGATATTTATCCAGCTGCTGCCCCAGCGAGATAGATTTGATGCCGCTGGGATATCCGCTGTGGTGATAATAGATCTTGTCATTCAATTTGTTGCCGGTCACCTTGATTTTAGCGGCGTTGATCACCACCACGAAATCACCCATCTCAACACCCGGGGTGAAGTTAGGCTTGTTCTTGCCGAGCAGAATACTGGCTACCTGTGAAGCGAGCCGGCCCAAGGTTTGATCCTTGGCGTCGACCAGGACCCACTCATTGCTGATTTCATTCTTTTTTGGGATGTATGTCTTTTGCACGTCATCCTTCTCCATATTTATGGCACAAACATATGCCACGAGATATTCTTGGTTTACTGTTACTCCTCAGCCAGCTGAAACGCTTCAGCAGGGTAATGTACCTCAGCTAACACCAGACCCCGGGCAGGAGCCAGGCCATGTACAAGCTTGGATGGTTGACTCAGGTCATCGCCGGCTTGCAGCTCGGAGGCTGCAGGATGATCCAGCGACTGCCAGAGGTCGCCCATGCTCAGCCTGTCTTGGGCGATCTTTACCAGCCGGAACACGATGCGCCGCGCCATGTGGTAAAGGAAAGCCTGGGCAATGATCTCGAACACCAGGTAGGGTGGCTCATCCTTCCAACCTGCCTCCAATACCACTCGCACGGTTTGGCCTCCGGCTTGGGGCGGGGTGCCGAATGCGCCAAAATCGTGGGTGCCCACCAGCGGCTTAGCAGCCGCTTGCAGATCATCCAGCTGCACGGCGGGCCACACCCGCCATGCGTAAGGCTCGAGCAGGGGTTGGCGCGCCGCCTGGCAGTAGATGCGATACTGATATCTGCGCCAGCTGGCATCGTGCCGCGGGTGAAAGGAGTGGTGCACCTGGTGAACTTCACGGGCGACCACATCCGCCGGCAGATACGAGTTCAGGGCAGTCTGCAAATCCTGCAGGGCATGCTGCCAATCCAGCTCGAAGGCAATCACCTGGCCGGTGGCATGCACGCCTGTGTCGGTGCGTCCCGCAGCCAGGATCGATTTTCCCTGCCAGCCCAGCTTGCGCAGGGCATCTTCCACCACAGCCTGCACGCTGAGTGCCTTGGCCTGCCGCTGAAAGCCCTTATAGTGAGAGCCATCATAGGCAAGGATAACTTGGTAACGTTCCATGGATGGTCGACGATCTTCCGTCGTTATGCCATCACCTATTCTTCAATAAACTCAATCAACACCATCTCGGCGTTATCACCCAGGCGGGGACCCAGCTTATGAATGCGGGTGTAGCCGCCGGGACGGTCTGCAAAGCGGGGCGCAATATCGTCGAATAATTTCGTCACAGCCTGAGGGTTGCTCAGGCGCGCTGCTGCCAGCCTGCGGGCGTGAACCATCTTTTCATCGCCTTCTTTAATGCCGCGCTTGGCCAGTGTAATCAGCCGTTCTGTCTGACCGCGCACAACCTGCGCCTTTGCCTGAGTGGTTTTAACCCGCTCGTGCTCGATCAATTGGGCAGTCAAGATGCGCCGCAGTGCAGTACGTTCGTCCTTGCTGCGGCCTAGTTTTTTTCCTGATACTTTATGTCGCATATCCAATTACTCCGCTTCGTCTTGTTGTTGATCTCGGAGATAGCCTTTCTCACGCATCCTGAGGCGCAACTCATCAAGACTCTTCTCACCAAAATTCCTGATCGACATCACGGCTTCATCACCTTTGTCGAGCAGCTCCAATACCTCGCCAACCGTGGTGATGCCAGTGCGCTTGAGCGAGTTAAATACCCTCACCGACAGGTCCAGGTTTTCGATGGGCGTTTCAATCATCTCACTGGTGAGGTGATCTTCCTCGCTAACTTCTTCGGTGAGTGAAGCCAGGGTCTCCTCGCTGATGCCTGCCAGATGGCGCAGGTGATCAATCAAGATCTTGGCTGAGGTGCTCAGCGAATGCTCCGGTGTGATGGTGCCGTCGGTCCAGATTTCCAGGGTCAATTTATCGTAATTGGTGCTCTGGCCAACGCGGGCAGAGCTTACCTCCCAATTGACCCGGCGGATAGGGCTGTAGATGGCATCCACGGGCAGCTCTCCGATGGGCAGGCGGCCGGTCCGATCGTCTGCCGGTGAATAGCCTCGCCCTCTCTCGACGGTCATATCGATTTCCACGCTCGCCTTTGAGTCGTCTACGGTGAACAGGTACAGCTCAGGGTTGACGATCTCCACATCAGGATTGGGAGAAATGTCCGCGGCGGTCACCGTGCCATCTCCCTGGATTGCCAGGTGCAGATGGGCGCTATCCACATCCAATAGGCGCATGCGCATTTGCTTGATTTGTAGCATTACGCGAATCACATCTTCACGCACGCCGGGAATCTCGCTGAATTCATGCTGCACATCGTTGATGCGAATGGATGTGACGGCCACGCCGTCCAGGGACGACAGCAGGACACGCCGTAGCGCATTACCCAGGGTAATGCCATAGCCATGTTCCAAAGGGCTGATGATAAACTTGCCGTAGTTACGAGCTTCAGCTTCACGCTCGATCTTCGGCGTTACCATGTTACTTAGTCCTAACACAGTTCACCTCTTCCCCCGCAGCCGGGATTATCTCGAGTAATACTCAACTACCAGTTGTTCGCTAAGGTTAGCGTCAATTTCTGAGCGCTCGGGCATGCGGATCACCGTCCCTGCCAGCTCTTTGAGGTCACGGTTGAGCCAATTGGGAACGTTGCGCTCTTCTGCCAGGTCAGGCAACTCTTTGAAATAGGTACGCTTGCGAGAGCTGGGCCGAACTGAAACGATGTCACCCACGGCTACGGTCATGGAGGGGATATCCGTGCGCTGTCCATTGACCGTGAAATGCCCATGGGTCACCAGCAGGCGCGCCTTGGCGCGGCTATCTGCATAGCCCAGGCGGTAGATGACGTTATCCAGCCGGCTTTCCAGGATTTGTAGCATGGTCAAGCCTGTAAGCCCACGGCGCTTGAGGGCGGTGGCGTGATAGCGGCGGAACTGGCGTTCGAGCACACCATACACACGTCGGGCTTTTTGTTTGGCCCTCAACTGGCGGGCATAATCCGATTCACGCCGGCGCCGGAATTGGGCGCTCTTGCCATGCAGACCGGGTGGGTAACCACGCCGCTCAAAAGAGCATTTTGGAGAGTAGCAGCGAGCACCCTTCAAAAAAAGTTTTTCACCTTCTCGCCGGCACAATTTACAAACAGGCCCACGATACTTTGCCATAAATTCTTACCTCTTCCTTCGATAATTATCGATTAGACACGGCGCTTTTTGGGAGGCCGGCACCCATTATGCGGTACAGGGGTCACATCGGTGATCGAAGTAACCTTCATGCCCGATGCTTGCACAGCACGGATGGCGTTCTCACGACCAGGACCAGGCCCTTTGACATAAATCTCAACTTCCTGGATACCCAGGCTTTGAGCATTTTTCATCGCTGCTTCGGCAGCCACGCGGGCGGCGTAGGGCGTGCTCTTGCGTGATCCCTTGAAGCCTGAAGCCCCAGCAGATGCGCTGGTGACTGCATTGCCTTGTGAATCAGTAATGGTGACGATGGTGTTATTGAAAGTCGCCAGGATGTGTACCTGCCCGGCAGAAAGGAGACGCTTGGTCTTGCGTGCGGATTTCCGGCGTCCAGTTGATGCAGTTTGTGCCATAATACCTCGTTTCGCAATCGCTCGTTATTTCTTGGTTGCGCCGCGCCGGCGTCCACGCCCGGCAACCGTTTTCTTGGGCCCCTTGCGCGTGCGCGAGTTGGTGCGCGTGCGCTGCCCATGCACCGGCAGGTTACGCCGGTGGCGCAGGCCTCGGTAGCTGCCGATCTCGATCAGGCGTTTTATGTTCATCTGCACCGAGCGGCGCAGGTCACCTTCGACCTGATAATGCTGTCCGATATAGTCACGCAGCAATCCGACCTCGGCATCGGTCAAGTCTTTGATGCGCGTGTCGGGATTCACACCCGTGGCGTTTAAAATCTCATGGGCGTGAGAATCACCGATGCCAAACAGGTAGGTCAAACCAACCTCGACCCTTTTGTTTCTTGGAAGATCAACACCTGATATTCTTGCCATAAGTCCTATCCTTGTCGTTGCTTGTGTTTGGGGTTTTCGCAAATGATATATAAACGACCTCTACGTTTTACGACCTTGCATTTTGAGCAACGCTTTCTGATTGATGATGATACTTTCATATACCTTACTCCTGACAACCACCGAGTGGTTTCATAAAGCCAAAGCCTTGATTATACCTGCCAATATGCATGCCGTCCAGTGCCTATCAAAGCTGAGTTAAGATGAGAGGCTCCCCGTCAGTGATCGCCACGGAGTGCTCCCAATGAGCAGTGAGTGAGCCATCTGCTGACACCACGCCCCATTGATCGGGCAGGACTCGCGTCTGCGAGGTGCCCACCAGAACCATCGGCTCCAAGGCGATGGTCATGCCCTGGCGCAGGATCTGCCCCCGCCCAGCAATTCCATAATTGGGCACCTGGGGACCTTCATGCATCTGCCGGCCCACCCCGTGACCGGTATACTCACGGGTGACATAAAAACCAGCTTTTCCTACATATTCCTGGATGGCGGCCGACACGTCACCAATCCGATTATCAGCCCGCATTTTGCTAATCCCCACATGGAGCGCCTGCTCAGTGACTTCGTTCAGCCGTCGAGCTTCAGGGGATATCTCACCAACACCCACGGTGATGGCAGAATCACCCACAAAGCCCTCGAAGGTTGAGCCGCAATCTATGGAGATGATATCACCGGCCTGTAATTTGCGCTTGCCAGGAATGCCATGCACGAGCTGCTCATTGATGCTGGCGCAGATAGATGCCGGGTAGGGGTAAGGGCCGGGGTATCCCTTGAAGGTGGGGATCGCCCCATGCTTGCGGATCACTTCTTCTGCAGCAGCATCCAGCTCGGCAGTGGAAACCCCAGGCTGAATCAACTGGCGTATAGCCTGTAGAGCCATGGCATTGATGCGCCCTGCTTCGCGCATAGTGGCAATTTCCTGCGGGCTTTTAATCACGATGTTGCGTTCCCAGCTCATGTTTTAATCACTCCTCGTAGTGCTGCAAGCAGCTCATGGGTCACCTGAGCGATCGATTTTTTACCATCGACTTCAACCAGCACACCGTGCTGTTGGTAGTAATCGATCAGCGGCTGGGTTTGTTCGTTGTACACGCGGATTCGACGCTGGATTGTTTCCGTCTTGTCATCCTGGCGCTGATAAAGCTCCGAACCGTCGATATCGCATATCCCTGGCTTGTGCGGGGGATTATATTTTTCATGGTATATGTGCCCGGCTTTCCGGCAGGTCCATCGGCCAGACAGGCGCTCGATGAGCACTTCATCAGGCACGCAGATGTACGGGACGCTTACCACCTGCCCGGCGATCTCGGATAACATGGCTGCCAGGGCTTCTGCCTGGGGCACTGTGCGAGGGAAACCATCCAGCAGGGCACCTGCGTGGCAGTCGGGGCGGGTCAATCGCTCACGGACCATGGCGATGGTCACATCGTCGGGTACCAGTTCACCCTTGTTGATATAAACCGCAGCCTGCTGCCCCAGCTCAGTCTGATCCTTCAAGTTTTCCCTGAACAGGTCACCCGAGGATATGTGCGGGAGGTGGAGCTGAGCGGAAATTGCTTCAGCTTGCGTACCTTTTCCCGCACCAGGCGGACCAAGCAGCACAATGAAACTAGCCATCTATCTCTCTTTAGCGCACCAACAACGTGTCGTCGTAACCGTGCAGCTTGAGGTCTGCATCGATGGAGAAGAACACATCTCGCACCACACCGACCACAATCAACAAGCCCGAGGAGGAAGTGAGCAGCAACCCGGTGCTTTGGCCGAACGGTACCACCAACCCCACCAGCCAGGGCAGGATGGCGACCACACCCAGGAAAACGGCACCGGGCAGGGTGATGCGGCGTAGCACACGAGTGAGATACCTTTGGGTTGGGGCACCACGGCTCACCCCTGGGATTTGCGCACCAACTTTCTTCAGATTTTCACCATAGTTTTGCTGCGCAAATAGCACATCGGTGTAGAAGAATGAGAAGAATACCACCATCAGGAAATACATGATCCAGTAGGCATTGCCGGTGCCGCCGAAGGTATTAGAGATGAAGGTAGCGATATTGGCAATGGTTGCACTCTTGGCAGAAGTGAAGAAGCTGGCAATGATGGATGGGAAGGTGAGCAGTGACTGAGCGAAGATGATGGGGATCATGCCAGCCATGTTTACCATCAGAGGCAGGGTGCCCTTGACGGGCATTGACATGCGCGTTCCCACCCTGCGCCCCGGGTACATGACCGGGACGTTACGGCGCCCTTGCTGCACGATGACGATGAAAAATATGGTGATCACGCTCAGGATGGCCATGAAGATGAGGCCGATCCAACGCGTGGTCTGGTCGGCATAGATTGTCGAGAACGTACTGGGTATCCTGGCTACGATACCCGCAAAGATGATCAGTGAAAGGCCCTGGTTACGCAATCCATATTCAGATATCAGCTCACCCAGCCAGATACCAAACATCGTCCCTGCCGTCATGCTGATGATAATGGTCACCGAGGGCAGCAGGTAGTGGAACCCAAAATTCTGGATCACCGGAGCCAGGCCGATGCGGGTTGCTGTACTGTTAAAGATATTGACTTGCCCGATGGCCTGGAGGGCAGCCATGGGAACAGCTAGGTAGTAGGTCCATTTTTCCTGCCATTTCTGGCCTTCACGCGGGTCTTCCTCCATTTTCTTTTGCCAGGAGGGAATAATGGGTGTTAGCAGTTGCAGGATAATTTGGGCGGTAATGTAAGGGTAAACACCCATGGCTAAAACGGAGAAGCGGGAAACAGTGCCTCCGGATAGCAAGTCAAGGATATTGATCAGGTTGCCAGTTGCTCCACCTGAGGCCAGGATCTGCGCCATCACCTCCTTGTTCGCTCCAGGCACGGGGATGTGACTCGCCAGTCGATATATCGCCAGGATTAGCAAGGTTATCAAAAGCTTCCTGCGGATATCGTGTGCTGACCATAAATAACGCCAGGCAGATCGCTTCATTTCATAAGCTCCTTATCATTATCCTCACGATTTTATGATTTCTACACTACCACCTGCAGCTTCAATTTTCGCCCTTGCATTGGCGGTGATACGATGGACATTGATTTTCAAGGCCACTTTTAGCTCTCCACGGCCCATGATGACGACCGGATTCGTCGGGTTACGCAGCAACCTGGCTTCAGCCAAGGTGACTGGCGTAATTTCACTGCCGTTCGGAAACTTTACCAGCTGGTCGAGATTGACCTCGTTGTACTCGACGCGGTTCAGCGGGGTGAAACCTTCACCACGTTTGAAGGGCAGGCGCCGGTAAAATGGCAGGTTCCCACCCTGGTGATACATGCGGACGGGTTTCCCGGCGCGTGAACCCTGGCCTTTGGTACCGCGACCGGCCGTCTTACCCCGGCGGCCAGCTGTTCCACGGCCTACGCGGATCCGTTGAGTCTTTGACCCGGGTTGAGGTTTTAATTCATGTAGTTTCATCTATACTTCCTCCACCACGACCAGATGGGCCACCTTGTAGAGCATACCCTGCAGGGAGGGCGAGTCTACATGCTCCACGGTCTGGTGTAAACGCTTGAAGCCCAATGCACGAATGGCTGCTTTGTGCTCCTTGGAATAACCGATCGGGCTGTGCACCAGCGTAATGCGCAGGATTTTCTCCTTGGGTGCTGTTTTCTTAGGCATTCTTCCTCCGATCCCAGAAAGGAGTGACATCCTTGGTTTCCTTGCCACGCCGCGCAGCTTCATCCTTGGGAGATTTCAGCGTATCCAATGCCTGCATGGTAGCATATACCACGTTCAACACATTGCTGCTGCGGAGAGATTTGGTCAGGATATCAGAAACCCCAGCAGCTTCAAGGACAGCCCGCACGCCACCTGCGGCGATGACGCCCGTGCCCGGTGAGGCAGGCTTGAGCAATACTTCAGCACCGCTCACACGGCCATGCACTTCATGGGGAATCGTGCGGCCAAATAGCGAAACCTTATGCATGTTGTGGTGAGCTTTTTCAGAAGCCTTGCGCATAGCATCGGGAACATTATTTGCCTTGCCCACACCAACGCCCACACTGCCCTTGTTATCTCCAACGACCACAGTGACGCGGAAGGAGAAACGGCGCCCACCTCGCACAACTTTGGCAACACGCCCAATCTCAATGACACGCTCGTCATATTCTTGTAGCTCAAATTCACTGGTTGGATAATCTGTCATGCTTTTCTCCATGTGCCTTAGAATTTAAGGCCGCCTTCACGGGCACCTTCTGCCAATGCTTTAACCCGGCCGATATATTTATAGCCACCCCGGTCGAAAGACACCACCTGGATCCCTTTACCCAGGGCGCGCTCAGCCAGGGTTTTGCCCACCAGATGGGCTTTCTCTGCCTGCTTCAGGCCTTTTATTTGCTCACGCAGGCTTGAATCGACCGTCGATGCCGAAGCAAGGGTATTGCCAGACACGTCATCGATCACCTGTGCGTATATCCCGCTCAAACTGCGGAATACACTCAGGCGCGGCCTCTCAGGGGTGCCGGTAATAGCCTGGCGGACGCGGGTATGACGGCGCTCACGTGCTGCAGAACGAGTTTTTTGTTTGCTTGCCATAATTCTATCCCTTACCTGATTTACCAGCCTTACGGCGGATTTTTTCTTCCATGTATTTGATACCCTTCCCCAGGTAGGGTTCCGGTGGGCGCTGTTTGCGGATGTAATCGGCTATCTGGCCCACTTTTTGCTTATCGGCGCCCATTACTTTAATCTGGCGGGTGCGGGCATCTGCCTCAAAACTGATGCCTTCAGGAGGCTCAACGACGATGAGATGTGAATATCCCAGGTTGAGCACCAGGTTCTTGTCATTTACTTCTGCGCGGTAGCCCACACCGTTAATCTCCAGCACACGCTCAAAACCTTTGCTGACGCCCGTCACCATGTTATTGATGAGGGCACGCGTGGTGCCATGCATGGCACGGTGAAAACGGGCATCAGAGGGACGCTTTACGGTGATCACACCGTCCTCCAGGCTAAAAGAAACCTCTGGCGGGAAGGTGTATTCCAAGGTCCCCTTGGGACCTGTAACTTTGATCGTTGTGCCATCAATGGTCACATCCACCTCTGGTGGCACGACGATTGGCAGACGGCCTATTCTCGACATGACGCCCTCCTTACCAGATCTTGCACAGAATCTCGCCACCCACGCCAAGCTGGCGGGCGCGCTGGCCGGTCATCACACCTTTGGGTGTGGAAAGAATGGCGATACCCATTCCCGAAAGTACCCATGGGATTTCTCGCTTGCCTGCATAAACCCGGCTGCCCGGGTGGCTGATGCGTTCTAAACCGGAGATGACGGCACGCCGCTCACGCCTTTCGCCCACGTATTTCAGGCGAATGCGCAGAATTTTCTGTTCGGGACGTTTACTGCCATCAACGATTTCAAAGCCGCTGATGTAGCCTTCATCCTTCAATATTTGGGCAATTGCCGACTTCATTTTTGAATTCGGTAAAGCCACCGTGGAGTGTTCTGCCATCACAGCATTGCGAATTCGTGTGAGCATATCAGAGATTGGATCTGAGACAGACATATTTTTACCTCCACCCGCTACCAGGATGACTTCACAACGCCGGGGATTTTGCCTTCGAGGGCTTGCTCACGAAAACAAATACGGCATAATCCAAATCGGCGCATATAGCCACGCGGGCGCCCGCAAATTTTGCACCTGTTGCGCACGCGAGTGGGATATTTACGGCGCATTTCGCGATATTTCATGCATGTACTCGCCATTAGATACCTTCCTTCCGAAACGGCATTCCCAACATTTGAAGTAGTTGCCTGGATTCATCGTCATTGCGGGCTGTGGTGATGATGGAAACTTCCATCCCGCGGATTTTATCAATTTTGTCATATTCAATCTCGGGGAACACCAGCTGCTCGCGCAAGCCCAGAGTGTAGTTCCCGCGGCCATCAAAAGCATTCGGCGAGATGCCACGGAAGTCACGCACACGTGGCAGGGCTATGTTTATCAGGCGGTCGAGGAATGACCACATGCGCTCACCACGCAGGGTGACCTTCACGCCAATCTGGCGGCCTTCTCGCAGCTTGAAGTTTGCGATGCTCTTCTTGGCTTTGGTGATGACCGGTTTCTGACCGGTGATCAGGCTCAGGTCTGCCACTGCTGCTTCGAGAGCCTTGGCATTGTCCAGCGCCTCTCCAACGCCGATATTGACCACGATTTTGGTAATGCGCGGAACCTGCATGACATTATCGGTGCCGATGGCGGCCTCGAGGGCGGGTGCAATTTCCTTTTGATATCGTTCTTTAAGATAATGAGTCATCGTATAGCTCTCCAAAAGGGTGATCAGTCAATCACCGCACCACAGTTCTTGCACACGCGCTGGCTCTCATCTCCTTCGCGCTGCACACCCACACGAACCGGGTTATCGCACTTGGGGCAAACCAGCATTACATTACCAATGGCAATAGGTGCTTCGAATTCGATGATACCTGGCTTAAGCGTGCGGCCTTGAGCCTGAACTTCCTTCTGATGTTTTTTACGGACATTGATGCCGGCAATCACGATCTTGCCTTCATCGGGCATTACTTTGATCACCTTACCGCGTCTACCCCGGTCTTTCTCACGACCGCTGATCACTTGCACGGTATCGTCTTTGCGTATTTTTACTCTCACAGCTCTAACTCCTGCACCTGGTGCCTAAAGGACCTCTGGTGCCAATGATACGATTCTCATGAATCCTTTTTCACGCAGCTCACGGGCAACCGGGCCAAAAATGCGTGTACCCTTGGGATTCTTTCCATCGACGTCCAGTATGACGGCAGCATTGTCGTCAAAGCGGATGTAGGAGCCATCATCGCGACGCCATTCCTTGGCACAACGCACAATAACCGCTTTTACCACTTCGCTTTTCTTCACGCTGCCCTGGGGGGTTGCTTCTTTGATTGTGCCAACCACGATATCACCCACGCGGCCATAACGCCGCCGTGAGCCACCCATCACGTGGATGACGAGCATAGAGCGCCCACCCGTATTATCCGCAACCTTGAGCACCGATTCTTGTTGGATCATGGCTATGCCTCCGGTGCTTCCTCACCACCGCCGACTGAATGCCGCAGAATTTGCTCAACCACCCAGCATTTATTCTTGGAGATTGGGCGGCTTTCCACGATTTGCACCTGATCGCCAACCTGGCAGCCAAGCTCATCATGAGCCATCACGCGCTTGCGGCTGTTGACCACTTTTTTGTACAGTGGGTGGCGATAGGTGCGTGAAATTTCCACCATTACCGTTTTTTGCATGGAATTACTGGTGACAAAACCAATGATACGACGGCGATTATTCATCGGTACCCTCACTTTCAGGATTTTGCAAGCGCTCATTCAGCACGGTCATTAATCGCGCAACGGTCTGGCGTGTCTGGCGCAGGCGGGTAAAGTCGCTCAATTCACCTGATGACAGTTGGAAGCGCAATTTCATCAGCTCTTCTTTGGTGTCATTGAGCCTGGCCTCGAGGGCTTCGGTGGATAATGCACGGATTTCGTTGATTTTCATGCCTCACCTCCCGAAACATACTCATGGCGGCCCACGATCTTGGTTTTGATCGCCAGCTTGAACTGTGCCAGACGCAAAGCCTGGCGGGCTTCTTCTTCTCCAAGGCCGCCACCCACCTCGAACATGATGCGGCCTGGTTTGACCACCGCCACCCAGTATTCCACATTGCCCTTGCCCTTACCCATGCGGGTTTCAGCAGGTTTTTGGGTGTATGGCTTATCCGGAAAAATGCGAATCCAGACTTTACCACGCCGCTTTAGCGCATGCATGATGGCTCTACGGGCAGCTTCAATCTGGCGCGCTGTGACCCAACCGGGCTCTAAGGCTTGCAGGCCGAAGTCACCAAAGTGGACGTCAGCGCCACGCAGCTCCGTTCCCTTCATGCGTCCACGCATTTGCTTACGATACTTGACTCTTTTAGGCATGAGCATGGCAACAACCCTCTTTACTCACTGACATAAACGCCTTCGGTCGTCTCTACTGTCTCTTCGACCGCAGGCAGTAATTCACCGCGATAAATCCAAACCTTGACGCCAATCCGCCCGTAGGTGGTGAGTGCTTCAGTTTGGTGGTAATCAATGTCGGCGCGCAAGGTGGCGCGTGGCACGCGTCCTTCGCGCATGTTCACCGTACGTGCCATTTCGGCACCGCTCAACCGCCCGCCCACTTCCACACGGATGCCCTGGGCGCCCTGGCGAACAGCCTGTTGGATGGCGCGCTTCATGGCACGCTGGTAGCTGATACGCCGCTCAAGCTGTTCGGCAATGTTATTGGCCACCAGGTAAGCATCCAGGTCGGGGGCTTTGATCTCCTTGATCTCCAGGTCGATCTTCTTCCCAACCATGGCTTCCAGATGCTGCCGTAAGGTCTTGACGCTTTCACCCTTACGGCCGATCAACACGCCGGGCTTGGCGGTGTTCACCACGATCTTGACCTTGCCCGGGAAGCGCTCGATCTCTATGCGCGAAACCCCGGCTCGAGAAGCTTCCTTGCGAACCAGGTTGCGCAGGGCAAAATCCTGGTGTAGCTGGTTGACGTAGTCTTTTCCTTCTGCATACCAACGACCTTCCCAGGTTTTGTTGATTTTCAGGCGGAAACCAATTGGATTTACTTTACGACCCATACAAGCTCCTACTATCCTTCATGCTCGCGAAGGATGACGGTGATGTGTGATGAGCGCCTTAACCACGGCATGAACCTACCCCGTGGGCCAAACCGCCTCCATTTACGAGTGGTCGCTTCATCAGCGTAAATACGATAAATATATAAATCATCGCGGCTGACGCCGTAATTTTCTTCAGCATCGGCAATGGCCGAAGCAAGCAGCTTGGAAACCGGTTTGGCTGCAAAATTGGGCATGAATTTTAATATGGTCATGGCCTGCACGACATCTTTACCGCGGACCAAATCCACTACCAGCCGGGCTTTTTGAGCAGAGACCGAAGTATCGAGTGCCTGTGCGCGAATATCCTGAGATGGCATAGGTTATCCCTCTCTCCTTACTTTCTTTTCAGAAGTGACGTGCCCACGGAAGGTGCGCGTGGGGGCGAATTCACCCAGGCGGTGGCCGACCATGTTTTCGGTGATATAAATGGGCACATGCCGGCGGCCATCATGCACAGCTACGGTGTGCCCCACCATCTGGGGGAAAATAGTGCTGGCGCGGCTCCAGGTGCGGATGACTTTTTTCTCGCCTCGTTCATTCATGACTTCGATGCGCTTGAGAAGCTTAGGCTCTACATAGGGTCCTTTTTTCAATGATCGTCCCATATTCTCGACTCCTGATGATTATTCCTGACACCGACACTTATCTACGGCTCTTTCCGCGTCTGCGGATGATATATCGATCCGATTGCTTATTGCGGCGGGTTTTATAGCCGCGTGTTGGCTTACCCCACGGGCTTTTCGGGCCGGGCATGCCGACGGGTTGGCGGCCTTCACCACCACCATGAGGGTGATCACGAGGACTCATGGCCGTGCCACGGACGGTGGGGCGGATGCCCATGTGGCGCTTGCGACCCGCTTTTCCCAATTTGATGTTGCTGTGATCCAGGTTGCCAACCTGCCCGACGGTAGCGTAACAGGTCTGGCGGATCAGGCGCACCTCACCGGAAGGCATGCGGATTTGTGCAAAATCACCTTCCTTGGCTAAAAGCTGGGCTGCGCCACCTGCCGACCGCACCAGCTGGCCACCGCGGCCTTCTTTTAACTCCAAATTGTGGATCAATGTACCAACCGGGATATTGGAAATAGGCAGGCAATTGCCCGGGCGAACTTCAGCCGTTGGACCAGACATGACCGAATCACCAACTTTCAGGTCCACGGGGGCGAGGATGTAACGCTTCTCACCGTCGGTGTAAAACAACAGCGCCAGGCGAGCGGTGCGGTTGGGGTCATACTCTATTGCTGAAACCCTGGCAGGTATGCCGTGCTTTTCGCGTTTGAAATCCACAATGCGGATGTACCGGCGATTACCACCGCCGCGATGGCGAATGGACACGCGACCGATGGTGTCGCGCCCTGCATGGTTGTGCTTGGTTACGATCAACGAGCGTTCCGGTTTGCTCTTGGTGATTTCTTCAAAAGTGTATCCGGTCATTCCACGCAGTGAGGGTGTTACCGGCTTATATTTCTTTACAGCCATTACTTGACTCCTTCAAAGATATCGATCGTATTGCCAGAGGCGAGCGTTACAATGGCTTTCTTATATCCGCTGCGGCGCACCATCAGGCGGCGGCTTTTCCAGCGACGTGTGCGCTTGGGGGCCACATTGATCATATTCACCCGCACGACACTGACATCGAAGATGGTTTCAATCGCATCCTTTACCAGGCTCTTGGTGGCCTTTGGAGCCACCTCAAAAGTGTATTGGTGAAGGTTCGAGTTCTGAAAATTCGATTTCTCTGTGACGATCGGGCGACGTAGCACATCATAAATGGTAGTCATCATTGCCTCCCGCTCATCCTAAATGAGCAGAAATGACATCCAGCGCTTGCACCGGCAGCACGATTTTATCGAAGCTGAGCAGGTCGCGAATGTTCAGGTAATTGGCCAATATAGTCTTGGTGCCGGCCAGGTTGTTGGCTGAGCGGATCACGGTGTCGTAGGTTGGATTTTTCTCGGGGATCAGGATCACCGCGCTATCACTGCCCACCAACTTGGTCATGATCTCTGCCATCAGGCGTGTTTTTACCTCCGCGAGGCTCAGCTCGTCGACCACGATGATGGCCTTTTCGGAAGCCCGGGCTGAGAGTGCCGAGCGTAAGGCTGCCTGGCGCATTTTGCGCGGCATGGGAAGAGAATAATCGCGTGGTTTAGGGGTATGGACTTTTCCGCCACCCACCCATTGGGGCGCCCGGTTGGATCCCTGGCGTGCCCTACCCGTGCCTTTCTGCTTCCAGGGTTTTTTACCGCCGCCGGAAACTTCACTCCGGTTCTTGGTGCTGTGGGTTCCCAGGCGGGCATTCGCCATCTGGCGCACATAAGCTTGGTGCATCAGGTCGATATTGATTGGGGCTTCAAAAATCTGCGCCGGAAGCTCCACCGTGCGGATTTTTTCACCTGCCATGTTCAGGACGTCTACTTCCATAATCTTATTCTCCACAGATGTGAGAATCAGTGCCGCTTGGGGGCTACTGCTTCCGGGTCTCCTTGATTTCCACGATGCTGCCCTTTGCGCCAGGAACAGCGCCATGGACTGCAATCAGGTTGCGTTCTTTATCCACCAGCACAATTTTGAGGTTCTGGGTGGTGGTGCGGTGGTTGCCCATGTGGCCTGGGCCACGGGCACCTTTGTACACACGACCCGGTGTGGTGGTGGAGCTACGTGCACCAGGGGCGCGCACGCGGTCAGATGTGCCATGCGTGGTGTGGTGACCTTTGAAATGGTAACGCCTGACACCGCCCTGGAATCCGCGGCCCTTGCTGGTGCCGACGATATCGACGGAATCGCCAATGGAAAAAACCTGCTCGACTTTAACCTGGTTGCCCTCAGCAACTTCAGGGTCTTTTGCTCGAAACTCGCGCAAAAAGCGCAAAGGGGGCAGCGAATTGCGCTTTAAGTGCCCTAACTGGCCTCCGGTGAGGATTTTCGGCCGTACTTCTTCGAACCCCAGCTGGACGGCTGAATAACCATCTTTGCCAGGCAAACGTACCTGGGTAACGTAGCACGGCCCAGCTTCGATCAAGGTTACCGGAAGCGCCCGGCCTTCAACGAAAATCTGGGTCATGCCAATTTTCTTTCCAATCAGCCCTTTTAACATCTCGGTTTTCTCCTATCTAAATTTGGTTACGGGACTGTCAGCCTGGGCATGGCTGCATCATCCCTGACCGCAGTGTAGTCAGCTGGCCTGCCGTTGAGCACCGTTTTTGTTCGCTCGCGTGCGAGACCGCTCTTACACTGCCACCATTCCAGCACGGGTATTTACCGGGGAGCTTCTTGCTTCTCCCGGCTCATGCCCGTAGGTGAAGGCGGAAATTATATCTTGATTTCAATGTCCACACCCGCAGGAAGGTTCAATCGCATGAGCTTGTCGATGGTCTTCGAGTCAGGATTCAAGACATCGATCAGGCGGTTATGTGTGCGGATTTCAAAATGCTCGTGAGAGTCTTTATCGATGAATGTCGAGCGCCGAATTGTAAACCTTTCTTTCTTAGTTGGCAAGGGTACAGGGCCTACTACCTGGGCGCCGGTGCGCTCTGCGGTTTCAACGATGCGTTTTGCTGATTGATCCAGAACACGGTGATCATATGCCTTCAAACGAATGCGGATTTTTTGTTTAGCCATATATTTTGTTCCAATTATCTACAAGTCATGCAATAATCTTGGTGATCACACCTGCGCCGACGGTAAGGCCGCCTTCACGGATGGCAAACTTGGAGC
>CAYLPS010000041.1:0-26324 GCA_964385625.1 uncultured Anaerolineaceae bacterium
TACTAGGTATACACCAAAACGAGTATATCTTGCCATGGTAAATTCTCCTTGTTTATAGATTTATGAAAAAGATCGTTTATTAGATCACAACTGACATAACGGTAAGAATACCCGTAAATCCCACCATACCATTATTGATGCATTATAACCCGAATTCGTCAATTTGATTTACTCATCAGACATGGAAAAAGCACTTTGATGACTTTTACAAGTACGGGGCTGCTGAACCCATCTCGCCAGAGGGATACGGCTGGTATACCCAGCCCTTCCAGGTTAGCAGCACGACCATGCCAGAGCACAGCTGAGGTCGTTCGCCTTCCATGGGAGATAACACCTGACCATCTCAGGATGAATTCCAAGTTGGGATATAATCGGACTTAATTCGTCTCATGGAAAGCGGTCAATAACTTTCAAATGGTACTGGTCCAATCGTTGTTTGAGGATAACAGGATGGATGAAACTGGATTCCGAAAAACCCTGAAGAAATTTGGGAAAAAAGAGCACGTCATCGATGGTTTAGTCAACCAGGTGCGTACTTTTGAGACTTATTTGAACACCCAGAAGCAAGTGGCGTGTGAGGCTGCCGGCGAGGAGGATATTGCAGGTTATATTGATTCACTGCCGAAGGGACAGATCAACACACGCATCCGAGGGATCGCCTACTATTACCATTACCTCGGGAATGAAGCTTTAGCCAGGATGGTAAGTGGGTCCCGTGAAAAGGAAATCGCCAAGTCGCGCCACATTTTCAAGCTTTCAGAATTTCGAGGTGTGGACCAGGCGGCTGTTAAAAAACTGGAAGAACATGGGATCATCACCGTTCAGCATATGCTGGAGGCAGGCAAAACGCTCGCCGACCGTGAGGAGCTGGCCTGGCAGCTAAACATCCCCCCGCAAACGATCCTGGAGCTGGTCAAACTTTCGGATCTATCCCGCCTGGGGGCATTGAAGAGCGTGCGAGCCAGGCTGTATTACGAGGCCGGCCTCGACACACCCGATCAATTCACATGGTGGGAGGCGGATGATTTACGGAAATACCTGGTTGAGTGGGTGCAGCGTAGCGGATTCGATGGGATTGCCCCGCTGCCCAAGGAAATTCAAAACGCGATCAACGCAGCCCGGAAGCTGCCGGGTGTCATTGAATATTGATCCAATCCTATCTAAATAACCTTTGATCTGATCACAATCATCGAGTAGTAACAGACTTCATCGCTTGCCTTAAGCCGTGCTGCATTTCCTCGGGGAATTCATCCAGCACCTGGCGGATGACCCACGGCGTGTCGGGATTGTCGGGGGCAGACAGGTTCTGGCGCAACAGGAAGGCCGTTTCAGCGGGCGAGCACTGCGCCAGGGCACGCACCACGGCCAGGATATCAGGTCGCAAGCGGGAGGGGGCGATGCGGATAAAGGGTTTCATCAACGGGGAAATGGTGGGCAGGGAGCCAGCCCCGCGATGGACGATGATGGGCAGCAAGGCGCGCAGACCGGCCTGCCGGGTGGGCTGGTCAGATGAGGACAGCCAGCCCCTCACCAGGTCCATCAGGGGGTCGGGGGCTTCCTGGAGCAGGCGCGCCAGCCCGTGCTCGAACAAGCCGTCCAGCAGGCGTTTGTCGGGATGGGTGTGCACCCAGGCTTGCAAGCGACCGATCACCGGTTGAGCCGGCGTAACCGGTAACTGCCCGAGCAGGCGACCGGCAAGCAACTGCAGGTCGAGGTTCTGACCGGCCCACAGGGCGTCGACCAATGGCCACATGTCCTGCGGCTCAGTTTGCACCAAGCGCTCCAGCTCGTGCCACACCTGGTTCATCACCGGGGCGGGAGCGTTATACGAGCCCACCAGAGGTAGCGGCTCACCTGATTGGCCGCGCCGATGGGTGTGGTCGCTGTACATGTCCAGCAGGGTATGCAGCAGGCGCACGAATATGGCGGGCTCACGGTACTGTGCGGCAAGCTCGAGCACTTGCTTCTTCAGGCGGGCAGGCTGAATGGCGGGCATTTCAACACAACGCGTGAACCTTCAAACGTCTAAACGTTATCAGTATGCGCGTCCGAAGAGCACCTTTTCGGTGGCAGGCTTGCCACACACGATGCAGCGACCCGTACCGGGCTCCTGCTCCAGGGGGATGCAACGCGTGGTGGCCCTGGTCTCGTCCTTGACCCTGGCCTCGCAGGCGGCATCGCCGCACCACCAGCTGTAAGCCCAACCCAGGTCGATCACGGCTTTGAGCTCTTCGTAGTCCTTGGGGTCGTAGGTGTGATGGCGGCGGAAGGCCAAGGCGCGCTCGAACATGGAGGCCTGGATGGCCTGTAGCGCTTCGGCCACCCGGGCTTCCAGGTGGCTGTGGTCGACGAAAGACTTACCCGCTTTCCCCGGGGTATCACGGCGGGCAAAGGCCAGGGTGTTATTTCTGACGTCCTTGGGACCGATCTCGATGCGCAACGGCACACCGCGCATCTCCCAATCGTTGAACTTGAAGCCGGGTGTCACCTCCTCGCGGGCATCGACCTTCAGGCGGAAGCTTTGCAGCTCCTGCTCCACCTGCGATACCACCGGCAGCACCAGCGATCTCTCGGCATCATTCTTGAAGATAGGTACGAGGATGACCTGGTAGGGCGCCAGCTTGGGCGGCAGCACCAGCCCCTGGTCATCGCCGTGAGCCATGATGATGGCGCCTACGAAACGAGTGGACAGGCCCCAGGAGGTGGTCCATACATATTGCAGCAGGTTGTTCTTATCCAGGTACTGGATATCGAAGGCTTTGGCAAAGTTGGTGCCCAGGTTGTGGGAGGTTCCGGCTTGCAGGGCGCGCGTATCGCCCATCATGGCTTCGATGCTGTAGGAATTATCGGCTCCGGCGAACTTCTCCGACTGGCTCTTGCGCCCTTTGACCACCGGGATGGCGCCATCGTTGATGGCGAAATCCTCGTAAACGTCCAGCATCTGCAAGGTCTCCTGCTGAGCCTCCTCCGGCGTGGCGTGGGCAGTGTGGCCTTCCTGCCAGTAAAACTCGAGGGTGCGCAGGAAGAGCTTGGTGCGCATCTCCCAGCGCACCACGCTGCCCCACTGGTTGATCAGCAGTGGCAGGTCGCGGTACGACTTGATCCACCGGGCATACATGGTACCGATGATGGTCTCGGAGGTGGGGCGGATGACCAGCGGCTCTTCGAGCTTTTCGCCGCCGCCGATGGTGACCACCGCCAGCTCGGGTGAGAAGCCCTCCACGTGCTCCTTCTCTCGTTCGAAGAAGGACATGGGGATGAGCAGGGGGAAAGCCGCGTTGACGTGCCCGGTGGCCTTGAAACGCCGGTCGAGAGCGGCAGTCATGTTTTCCCATAGAGCCCAACCGTACGGGCGCACCACCATGCAGCCGCGCACGGGGGCGTAATCGGCCAGCTCAGCCTTGAGCACCAGCTGGTTGTACCAATCGGCAAAGTTTTCAGAACGGGCGGGGAGCTTGTCTTCGGTCATATCCATTCCTTATTGAGGTAATTTACCACCGGATAGGGTTTCACGCAACTGCTGAAGCGCTACGTCTACATCGGGTGCGAATAGGGCCCACTGGCGCTGGACTTCGGGGATGTAGGCGCCTTGAGCATCGAGAAAGCTGCTGATGGTGGCCTGCCAGGCGTGACCGATCAAGATCAGCGGGCGGGGAGGCAGGATGTGGGTGAGCAGCATGTTCCAGGTGAGCATGATTTCGGCCAGCGTGCCGATGCCGCCGGGTAAGGCCAGTGCAGCGTCGCAGTTCTCGATCAGGGCGAAGATGCGCTCACGAAGGGTGGCATAGTGCCAGTCTTCGCCGACCCAGGGGTTGGCCTTCACCGGACGCCAAGCTTCGATCTCATCGCACGTGACGCCGATGACAAGCCCGCCCGCTTCAGCAGCTCCGCGTGAAAGGGCCTCCATGCTGCCGATATACCCGCCGGTGAGCAGGGTATATCCCTGGCGGGCGAGCAGCTGCCCGAGGCGCAAGCCGTCCTGGTAGAGTGGGTCGCCGGGTAGGGCTTGCGAGCCACCGAAGACCGTGATGCGGTGTGGCATCGCTCAACCCTCCTGGTGCCAGGTGCGGTGATAGTTCTTGTCCAGCTTGGAGATTACAGCTTTTTCCAGGTCAATACCTGCCAGGCTGGCGAGCTGCAGCAGGTAAAGCATGACATCGGCCAGCTCATCCGAAAAAGAAGCGATGTCTTTCAGCTGCTCGTCCCATTGGAAGTGTTCCAGCACTTCAGCGGCTTCCAGGCTGAGCGATATGGCCAGGTTGCGCGACGTCTGCGGACGGGGGCTATCCGGCCGGTACCAGCCCATGCTGCCGACGAACTCATGCATGGCTTGGGTTAATTCATGGATTTCCATCGTTATTCCTGCCTTGGATGAGCTTCTAACACCTGTAGGGCAATCCGGGCGGAGAGTCGCTGCTCAGCCTGCCAGCCGGCCTCATTTGCCATGCGCTGAAGATGTTCCAACACGGATTGCTGTCTGCCAGTGTCCAGCGTGGAGAAGGCATACCTGATCGAATCTGGCTGGCGGGATAGCAACTGATCCCAAAGCTGTGCCACATCCAGCTCAGGCATCCTGTGCGGAGGTTGCCGGTGTGCTTTGCTCATAGAATGCGCCTATTTTATCTCATTATTGCAAATGTCGATTAAAATAATAGCTCATCATGGGATGGCTGGCTGATGCGCATCATTGTAACCCACGAGCAAGCTGATTTCGATGCCCTGGCCTCGCTGCTGGGAGCATACCTGCTGGATTCCACCGTCATCCCGGTGCTGCCCATGCAGATGAACCGCAACGTACGGGCATTCGTGACGCTGTATGGGGCGGAATTGCCCTTCGTAGACCGGCATGACCTGCCCAATGAACCCGTGGAAGCAGTCATCATGGTGGATACGCAATCCATGGCCTCGGTGAGGGGCGTGGGCCCCGAGACGCAAGTGCATGTGGTAGACCACCACACCATCCGGCCGGAAATTCCACCCCAATGGACGATTTCCATCGAAGATTTGGGGGCCACCGCCACAATTTTCGTGGAAGACCTGCAGAAGCTGGATATCGACCTGAGCATGATCCAGGCTACCTTGTTGCTATTGGGGATTTACGAGGATACCGGCTCATTGACTTACACGCGCACGACCGCCCGGGACCTGCACGCCGCAGCTTACCTGGTGGAGCAACAAGCCAACCTGCGCATCGCCGCTGATTTCCTCAACCACCCGCTTTCCACCGACCAGCAAAAGCTATACGATACCCTGCGCAAGCAGCTGGAAACCTACCAGATCCACGGTCACACGGTGATATTGGCTTGCGGTAATGCTTTCGGGCTGGATGAAGAACTATCCACAGTGGCTCACAAGCTGCGCGACCTGCTGGAACCGGATGCGCTGTTCCTGGTGATCGCCACGCGCGCCGGAGTGCAGATGATTGCCCGCTCGACCAGCGATAACATCGATGTGGCTGAGATTGCGGGGCGCTTCGGGGGTGGAGGGCATTCGCGGGCTGCGGCGGGGTTGATCAAGGGGCGGGAACTGGATGAGGTACACGATGAGCTGTTGGAGCGCCTGCCGGAATACATCAGACCGGCGATCTCGGTGGCGGAGATCATGTCGCAGCACCCCCAGGTTTTATCTCCTGACACACCCGCCCAGGAAGCTGCCGAACGCATGCAGCGTTACGGTTATGAGGGCTACCCGGTGGTGAGAGATGGCAAAGTGATCGGCCTGCTCACTCGCCGGGCAGTGGACCGGGCCCTGGCGCATAAGCTGAACAAGACCGCTTCGAGCTTGATGGATGCAGGGGAAGTATTCATCCACCCGGGTGACCCGATCGATAGGCTACAGCGCCTGATGACCGACACCGGTTGGGGACAAATCCCGGTAATGGATGATAGCCAGATCATCGGCATCGTCACACGCACCGACTTGCTGAAAATCCTGACCGCCCAGGCCACCCGCAAAGCCCATGAAAATTACGCCGTGCGTCTCGAAGCTGCCATGCCAGCGGCACGCCTGGCCTTGCTGAAAATCGTGGCGGAGATTGCTGTTGAGCAAAAATCGGCCCTATTCATCGTGGGCGGGTTCGTGCGCGATATGATCCTGGAGCGCCCCAGCCTTGACTTTGACCTGGTGGTGGAGGGGGATGCGATCGCCCTGGCACGCCAGCTGAATGAGCGCTATGGCGGCCGCCTGACCACGCACGCACGCTTTGGAACGGCCAAGTGGATCATCAGCGGCATGCGCAGCGAGCTGGCCGGGCTGCTGGACCAACCCGAGAATGCCGGAGAGCTGCCTGAATTCCTCGACCTGATCTCGGCGCGCACGGAATTCTACACACACCCCACGGCGCTGCCCACGGTGGAGCGAGGCAGCATTAAGCTGGACTTGCACCGCCGGGATTTCACCATCAACACCCTGGCGCTGAGATTGGATGGCAACCATTACGGTGAGCTGCACGACTATTGGGGAGGTTTGAACGACCTCAGGCAGGGCCTGGTGAGAGTGCTGCATGCGCTGTCTTTCGTGGATGACCCCACCCGCATGCTGCGGGCGGCGCGTTTTGAGCAGCGCTTCGGTTTCCACATCGAAAAGCGCACGCTGGAATTATTGATGGAAGCACACCCATTGATCAACCAGATTTCGGGGGACAGGATCAGGCATGAGCTGGACCATATCATGGATTCCGACCAGCGCGTGGCAATCCTTGACAGGCTGGCACAACTGGGACTGCTGGAAGCCATCCACCCATCTCTCGTGTGGGACGAGCGCAGTAAAGCAAACCTGCTGATGCTGGACCAGGCCGGTAATAAACCTTTGCGAGGGATCAGGATCGACCTGAAAAAGGGAAATAACCTGCGCAAGCTGGCCTATATCCTGTGGTTTATCAGCCAGCCGATGGATAAAGTGCAGGCCATCTTGAGGAAGCTGCGCTATCCAGCCAAGCAGGTTAGAGTAGTGCTGGATGGATGTACCCTGTGGAAGGATTTACCCTGGATGACCAATGCCAGGCTCAGCATGCTGGCCAGCCGCCTCGAGGATGTGTCACCCCTGGCAATTTATGCCACCTACCTGGCAGCCCGTGACGAGGCAATCTGCAATAACTTGCAGGCCTACCTTGACCGGCTGAACAGCATCACGCCAAAGGTTACCGGTGACGACTTGCGCCAGCGGGGAATACCCCCGGGGCCGGTCTATAAACGCATCCTGGGCGCGGTGAGGGATGCCTGGCTTGATGGTAAAATTCAAAGTATTGATCAGGAACAAAGATACCTGGACGAGCTGATTAGTAATGAACCCCGTTTTAATCCGCCTGGCTGATAAGGGCGATTTAGCTGATCTCGAGTGGGAGGGGGAATATACCCACTTCCGGCGGATGTATGCAGATACATACATGATGGCTGAGCAGGGTGAGGCGTTGATCTGGATTGCGGAAAATAACGGCACCGGGCTAATTGGTCAGTGTTTTGTCTCGCTAAGGCGGAGCCATCCCGACCTGGCGGATGGTGAAAGGCGGGCGTATATCTACGGGTTCAGGGTGAAGCCGGGTTTCCGCAACTATGGAATCGGCACGCGCATCATGCAAACCATCGAAGATGACCTGAACAAGCGAGGTTTCCAGCAGGTGACGCTTAACGTGGGGAAGGATAATCGCAATGCGCGGCGATTCTATGAAAGGCTGGGTTACCGGGTAATCGGATCGGACCCGGGTTATTGGTCGTACGTCGACGACAAGGGTAAGCGCATCAGCATGCACGAGCCTGCCTGGCGAATGGTCAAAGACCTGAAATGAAGCCTGCGCAGAGTAATACCCTGAGGACGATCGTATTCCACGCAGGCCAGTGGGAGGGAAAGCCCAGCGCGGTGATCAGCGAGCAGCCGGTGAGCCTGACGGTAAATAATGAGATCTGGCTGACCTTCATGTGCACACCCCTCGACCTGAAAGCCCTGGCAATCGGTTTCTTATATAATGAAGAGATCATCCAATCGCTGGAGGAGGTAGCCAGCGTGAGCGAATGCGCCGATGGGAGCAACATTGACGTGTGGCTTAACCATGTGGTGAAAAAGCCAGAAAACTGGATAAAGACATCGGGATGCTCGGGTGGCGAGACCAGCGTGCAGAAAAAAAGCCTGCCAGAAAGCCAGGCGAAACCGAAGAACGGCTGGGTGCTGCCCGGGGAACGGGTAGGCGAGCTTGTGGATCTGCTCAGCGGCGTGCAGGATTTATACCGGAAAACCGGTGGGGTGCACACCTCCGCCCTGAGCGACGGGGAAAAAATCCTGGCGGTGGCAGAAGACATTGGCAGGCACAACACGCTGGACAAGCTCGCCGGGCGATGCCTGCTGGAACGGCTGAACCCGGCACGGCGCATCGTGCTCACCACCGGCAGGATCAGCTCTGAGATGATCCAAAAAGCCGGACGCCTGGGAGCCAGCATGGTAATCTCTCGCACCTCGCCGAGCAGCCTGTCGGTGCAGATGGCGGAAAGGCTGGGGATCACCCTGATCGGATATGCCAAAGGCGAGCAGCATACCATTTACACTCACGCAGAGAGGGTTTTAATGGCACCCAGTGGTGAGAAAATTTACGGTGAGGTGTGATGACTAACAAGAAAATCGAGTACCAACCCATTGATCCAGAAATTGTCGAGCTGGCACATGAACACCATGGCGATGGTAAGGCGATCCTGGAGATTCTGAGCGAGCTGCAGGCAAAACGCGGCAACCTGGAGGCTGCTGCAATTGGCGATGTGGCCCGCGCGGTGGCGTTAGCGCCGTCCGATGCCTATGGCGTGGCCTCTTTTTACACGATGCTGAACCTCGAGGAAAAAGCCGACCACACCGTGCGGGTGTGTGATGGACCGGCGTGCTGGCTGTGTGGAGCCGATGGAGCCCGCAAGGCCGTGGACGAAGCTCTACAAGCAGAGCCGGGCTGGCGAGTGAAACGCACCAGCTGCCTGGGATTATGCGACCGGGCACCGGCCATGCTGGTGGATGAGCAGCAAGCCGGCCCGTACACTGGCGGCGCAGCAGTCCAGATTGCGGGCGGCTGGCGAGGGCAAGCTACCGATTACAGCCAGGCGCGCCATGGTGAAATGCGAGTGATGATGGCCAACGCCGGCAAGGTGGACCCAGATTCGCTGGCTTCAGCCCTGGAGCTGGGCGCCTACCGTGCCCTGGCAGCCGCGCTGGGTAGCACACCTGAGGCCGTCCTGGCTGAGGTGGAGGCCTCGGGGTTATCCGGGCGGGGTGGGGCAGGATTCCCGGTTGGGCGCAAGTGGCGCTTCGTCAACCAGGCAAAAAAGACACCGAAATATATCGTGTGCAATGCGGACGAGTCGGAACCGCTGATCTTCAAGGACCGGGTGCTGATCGACAGCAACCCCCAGCAGATCCTGGAGGGGATGGCCATCGCCGGATATGCCTGCGGAGCCAGGGAAGCATTCATTTATATTCGCGGTGAATATGTGAAGCAGGCTGAGCGCCTGGAGCGCGCCATCCAGCAGGCCGAGGAGGCCGGTTGGCTGGGAGAAGCCATCCAGGGCAGTGATTTTTCATTTCATATCCGGCTGCACAAGGGCGCCGGGGCATACATCTGCGGGGAGGAGACGGCCCTGATCGAATCGCTGGAGGGCAAGCGGGGCGAACCGCGCACCCGCCCACCATATCCGCCCACCAGCGGGTACCATGCCCTTCCCACGCTGGTGAACAACGTGGAATCATACGCCGCCGTGCCAGCGATCGTGCTGAATGGCGCGGATTGGTATCGCGGCCTGAGCGCGGCTGCCATCCCCGGCACGAAAATATACATGCTGCTGGGGCATATCCGCCACCCAGGCCTGTTCGAAGCGCCCTTCGGCCTCACCTTGCGCCAGATCATCGATGATTTTGGGGGAGGCATGCGGGCTGGATCACGCTTTCACTTTGCCCTGACGGGCGGAGCAGCCGGCACAATCGTACGGGAAGGACACCTTGACATACCCATCGACTATGCTTCGGCAGCCAAAGGCATCTCGCTGGGGGCAGGCGCTTTCCTGGTGTGCGACGAAACCGTCTCGCCGGTGGCTTTCCTGAGGGAGCTGTTGCATTTCTTTGCCGCCGAATCGTGCGGTAAATGCACGCCTTGCCGGGTGGGTACCCACCGGGCGCACGAGATTCTGGTACGCATGGCGGATGG
Organism: uncultured Anaerolineaceae bacterium; assembly: GCA_964385625.1. Lineage (GTDB taxonomy): Bacteria > Chloroflexota > Anaerolineae > Anaerolineales > UBA4823 > FEB-25. Next base: position 10,169 of record CAYLPS010000041.1, read on the forward strand.
CAAGGGGCAGCCTGGCGACGTGGATGAGCTGCTAGAGCTGGCCGATGTGATGAGTGATGCGTCGTTCTGCGGGTTGGGACAATCAGTGCCCATCCCGATGCGCTCAGCCCTGGGGCAGTTCAGCCAGGTTTTCAGGGCAGCAGAAAACCCCGCTTAGCGGTTGAATATCGGGAGGTAGATGTTAATGACGGTACACCTGACGATTGATGGTAAATTGGTGGAAGTGGAAGAGGGGACCAGTCTGTTGAACGCAGCACACCAGAATGGGCTGAACATCCCTACCCTGTGCTACCACCGCGATCTGAGCCCCACCGGGAACTGCCGCATTTGCGTGGTGGAGGTGCAGGGCCAGCGCTTCCTGCAGGCGGCGTGCGTCACCACGGCGTGGGAAGGCATGGTGGTGCAGACCCACAGCGAGAGAGTGGTGCGCTCAAGGAAGAAGACGCTGGAGATGATGCTGGCCAACCACCCCCAGGATTGCCTGGTATGCGATGCGAGCGGTTCGTGCGAGCTGCAAGACCTGGCCTATGATTACCAGGTGGTGGTGCCAAAGTGGGGCAGCAAGGGCAGCCGCTACGAGGTGGATAGCGACCCCAACCCATTCGTGCGGGTGGATTTCAACAAGTGCATCCTGTGCCGGCGCTGCATGCAAGCCTGCGCAGAGGTGCAGGGGCGCTTCGTGTGGGGGGTGGCTGACCGCGGCTTTGAGGAGAGGATCGTGGCAGGCGCTGATACCACCATGCTGGAAGCGCGGTGCGAGAGCTGTGGGCAGTGCGTGGCATATTGCCCAACGGGGGCGCTCAGTGATAAGCTATCTTACGGGCAGGGCAGGGCTCACCAGATACAGAAAGTGACCACCACCTGCTCCTATTGCGGCGTGGGCTGCTAGTTTGACCTGAACGTGAAGGACGGCCGGGTGATCGGGGTGACATCGAACCCAGATGCGCCGGTGAACGGCATGGCGTTGTGCGTCAAGGGGCGCTACGGGTATGATTACATCCACCACCCCGACCGGTTAACGAAACCACGCGTGCGCCGCTACCTGCTGGAAAGGGGGGAGAGGGTCGCTGGCGAGCGGGGGGAGTGGGTAGAGGTCGATTGGGAGACTGCCCTGTCTATCACAGCCAGCAAGCTGAGTTTGGCGCGGGATACCTACGGCTGTGATGCGGTGGGCGTGCTCACCTCAGCCAAGTGCACCAATGAAGAAAACTACCTGATGAACAAGTTCGCCCGCCAGGTGATGGGGACAAATAACATCGACCATTGCGCCCGACTCTGACACTCCAGCACGGTGGCCGGTCTGGCCGCCTCCTATGGTTCGGGCGCCATGTCGAATTCCATGCGCGATGTCGCCGATTATGCTGCAGCGATGCTGGTGATCGGCTCGAATACCACCGAGCAGCACCCGGTGTTCGGCACGATGATACGCCAGGCCGTGCTGCGACGGGGAGCCAAGCTGGTGGTGGCAGACCCGCGGCGCATCGACCTGGTGGATTTCGCCACCCTGCACATCAGGCAGAAGTCGGGCACGGATATTGCCCTGATCAACGGGCTGATGTACATCATCCTGCAGAACGGATGGGAGGACAAAGCATTTATCCAGGAACGGACGGAAGGCTTTGAAGACTTCAAAGCCGTAGTGGAGGAGTACCCGCCTGAAAAAACTGCCCGGATCACGGGCGTGACGGTTTCGCAGCTGTACCAGGCAGCGGAGATCCTGGCGCTGAATAAACCCATGGCGGTGATGTGGGCCATGGGCATCACCCAGCACATCGTGGGGGTGCGCAACGTGATGGACCTGGCCAACCTGCAGATGCTGCTGGGCAATATCGGCATCCCTGGGGCTGGGGTGAACCCCTTGCGCGGCCAGAACAACGTGCAGGGTGCATGTGACATGGGCGGGCTGCCCAACGTCTACCCGGGCTACCAGGTAGTGACCGTGGAGGCTGCCAGGCAGAAGTTCGAGACAGCCTGGGGGGTGGGTTTACCGGACAATGTGGGGCTGACCGTGACCGAGATGATCCCCTCCGTCCTGGAGGATAAAATCAAAGCCCTTTACATCCTGGGTGAAGACCCGGTGATGAGCGACCCAGACAGCAACCATATCCGCCACTGCCTGGAAGCGTGTGAATTCATCGTGCTGGAAGAAATCTTCCCCTCCGAGACTGCCCGGTTTGCTGATGTGCTGTTGCCGGGGGTGAGCTTTGCCGAGAAAACCGGCACGTTCACCAACACCGAGCGCAGGGTGCAGATGGTACGCAAAGCCATCGAGCCATTGGGCAATGCACGCCCCGATTGGATGATCATTTCCGAGCTGGCAAAAATGGTGCTGGCTGAGGGCACGAGACAGGTGATGAAGGCTGCCTACTCTGGCTGGAACTATACTGACCCAGCGCAGATTATGGATGAGCTGGCGGCACTCACCCCCAGCTATGCCGGAGTGAGCCATGAAAGGCTGGAACGCGGCGAGCAGCTGCAGTGGCCGGTGCGGGATGCGACCCATCCGGGCACGCCTATCTTGCACGTGGGGCAATTCGCCAGGGGAGTGGGAAAATTTATGCCTATCGACCATCTGCCGCCGGCAGAAATGCCGGATGATGATTACCCGATGATCCTCAGCACCGGACGGGTGCTGTATCACTGGCACGGCGGCGAGATGACCCGGCGAGCCAGGGGTTTGCTGGCGATCTATTCGGAGGCGCTGATCGAGATGAATCCCGATGATGCGCAGCACCTGGGGGTGAACGGGCATAAGCGCGTGAGGGTGACCTCGCGGCGGGGCAGCATCGAGGCCGTCGCATGGATCACCGACCGGGTGCCGCCCGGGATGGTTTACGCCAATTTTTACTTCCCGGAGGCTTCCGCCAACGAGCTGACCATCGCCGCCCTAGACCCGGTGGCCAAGATTCCAGAATACAAAGTGTGTGCCGTGAAAGTAACGCTGAGCTAAATCTACTTGGGAGTGGAAAATGGATATCCGTAAAATTTATGATTACGCCCTGATGAGGGAGTATGCCAGCAAGCGCTTTTTTGAGGAGAATGCAAAACGATTGAGCCAGGCCATGGCGGTCGAAGCCTTCCTGCAGCTGGCGCGGGAGGAACAACAACACATCGAATTCATCCAGGAGCAGATTGCGGCGTTGAAATCTGGCCAACAGGGCAATGCCGAATACGGTGCTACCCTGGAAGAGGCAGGATTCTATTCCCAGCGCGTGCAGGTGGAGGTGATCGACCAGATGGTAGCAGAGGCCATGGTGGCTGATCTTCCGGTGCTCAGGATGGCCTTCTTGATCGAAGGCGACTTTGCCGAGTTTTACGAATCGAGCGCCAGGATCGCCGAGGGAGAAGCCAGGCAGGTGCTGGCCATGCTGGGACAATGGGAGCGCACACACGAGCAGTTATTCAAGCAGTTTTACGAGCGAGCGTTCGAGGAATATTCGAAAATGCCCTGGGGTGGCTGAGCAGCTGACCCATTAACCTTGTGCTTCGGGGCCTTGAGCCAGGCTGGTGGACTCAAGACCCCGAAGCATTATGGTACACTTCTGCACTGGAGATTTTGCTAGCCTTGACTGCCCTGAACTCAGCTGCCCTGAAACAAAGCAAAAATTTCCCATTTAATTTCTTCGTGAACATGCTGGATGGGGGTTTCTTTGGCATGGGGTTGGGTTTTGCCTCGTTCACCACGGTGGTTTCGCTGTTCGTGAGCAACATGACCAGCTCGGCCATCTTGATCGGCCTGATCCCGGCTATCCATGTGATGGGCTGGCAGCTGCCTCAGCTTTTTATCGCCCACCGGGTTTCCCAACAGAAGCGCTACAAGCCGATGGTGATGTTCTTCACCCTGCATGAGAGGCTGCCTTTTTTGGGTTTGGCGATCATCGCCTGGTTCATACCCACGATCGGCCCGAAGATCGGACTGCTGCTGACTTTCTTCTGCCTGGTATGGCAGGGTTTGGGTGGCGGATTCACCGCCAACGCCTGGCAGGCCATGATCGGGAAGATCATCCCCGGTGATCGCTGGGGCGTATTCTTTGGGTTGCAATCGGCAGCCGGAAACCTGCTGTCTAGCGTGGGGGCGGTGATCGCCGGCAGGGTCCTGGAAAATAACCCTCCCTCATCAGGTTTCGCAGCGTGTTTCTTGCTGGCAGTGGCGGCTTTTGTCGTATCCTACGTGGCCCTCGGGCAGACCCGCGAGGAAAGATCTGCCCCGGTAAACCTGGGGATCGAGCCGCGCGTGTTCTGGAAGGACCTGCGGGATCTGTGGCGGCGGGATGGCAACTTCCGTGGTTTTGTGGGCGTTCGCATACTAGCCCAGCTTGGCACGGTGGGTTTTGCCTTTTATTCGGTCTACGTAGTGCATTACTATGGGGTTAACGAGGCCACGGCGGGCATCCTTACCGGCATCCTGCTGGGCATCCAGACCGTGGCTAGCCCGCTGATGGGCTGGCTGGGCGACCACTGGAGCCACCGCGGGGTGATGGCGCTGGGCATGCTCTCGGCAGCGGTCAGTGCCGGGGTGGCCTGGCGGGCTCCCTCGATCGGATGGTTCTACCTGGCCTACGCCCTGGCGGGCATTGCCTACGTGGCCACCTGGCCGATCGCCCTGACCATGACCCTGGAATTTGGCGAGGATCATGAAAAACCGGCTTACATTGGATTGGCTAACACCTTGATCGGCCCGACCGCATTCATCATCCCCCTGCTGGCAGGCTGGCTGGCTGACGCCGTGGGTTACCCGGCCACATTCCTGGCTACTGCTGTGGGTGCGGTGGTGACGGTGCTGATGTTGAGCCTTATGCTGCACGACCCGCCCAAGGCAGGCTTGGTGGAGGGCTGATTGACGGACACGGACCCGGGGAGAGGACAAAAATGGGGCATCCTGATTGCAGTGGGCATTGGGACCTTCATGACCGCCCTGGATACCAGCGTGGTGAATACGGTACTGCCGGTCATCGGTCAAAATTTCAATGAACCGATCACCTCGGTCGAATGGATCATCACCATCTACCTGCTGGTATTAAGCGGCCTGTTGCTCACCTTCGGCAGGCTGGGTGACATCCGCGGGCACAAGGTTTCTTTCATCACTGGTTTCCTGGTCTTTATGGGCGGCTCCTTCTTTTCGGGAGCGGCGCCCAGTGTGCCATTCCTGGTAGCATCGCGCGGGTTGCAGGCCTTGGGCGGGGCGATGATCGCCGCCAATTCACCCGCCATTCTCACCAAGAACTTCCCGGCTGAACAGCGCGGCCAGGCATTGGGCTTGCAGGCCACCATGACCTACCTGGGACTGACCGCGGGCCCGTCGCTGGGGGGCTTCCTGGCGACCTTGCTGGGCTGGCGGGTGGTATTTTATATAAACCTGCCCGTGGGGCTGGCTACGATCTTGCTCAGCCGGCATTTTATCCCTGTAGACCGCAACCACGAGGTACGCGAGCCCTTCGATTATGCCGGTGCGGCCACGTTTATGTTGGGGCTGGGAGCGCTGCTGCTGGGGTTAAACCAGGGTGAGGAGTGGGGCTGGACATCGCTTGCCATCCTGGCGCTATTATCCTTCGCCATCCTACTGCTGGCGGTGTTCGTGGTCATCGAGAGCAGGGTTGCTCATCCCATGCTGGACCTGAGCCTGTTCAAGGGGCTGTCGTTTTCGCTGACCACGACGAGCGCGGTGATCAATTACATCGGAGTGTTCAGCGCCATATTCCTGATGCCCTATTTCCTGATCCAGGGCAGGGGTTATTCGCCGGCCGAAGCCGGCCTGATCCTGACCGCCCAGCCGGTAGTGATGGCCATTGTAGCCCCGATCAGCGGCACCCTGTCGGACCGGGTTGGCACGCGCCTGCCATCCATATTGGGCATGGTCGTGCTGTCGGTTGGCTTATTTGCTCTGTCGCGCCTCAGCGCACAATCCAGCATCCTGTCGGTGATGGAGGCGCTGGCCATCGTAGGCTTTGGCACAGGGGTGTTTATTTCACCCAATAACAGCGCCCTGATGGGTTCAGCACCCAAGAGCCGGCAGGGCATTGCCGCCGGGATCCTGGCTACGGCCCGTAATTTTGGCATGGTGCTGGGAGTGGGAATAGCCGGGGCAGTTTACACCATCGGATTGAGCCACGCGGGGAGTGTGGGAGCCAGCCCTCAAGGCGGGGCGATTTACCTGGCTTTAAAGACCAGCTTCCTGGTGGCCTCGCTGATCATGATCCTGGGGGTCTTCACCAGCATGGTGAGGGTGGTCAGCAGGTCTTAATCCAGACCAGCCATCCCCGCTATTTTTTACTTTCCTGGAAGAAAAAATACCTGCATCACCCAACAGCAATACCCCTGGACGGACTCGAACCGTCGTTTTTGGCTCCGGAGGCCAACGCTCTATCCACTGAGCTACAGGGGCAGTGACGCCTGAATTTTATCACGAATGCAGGCTCCCGCTCGTGGCGGGTGAATTGAGGATGTCAGACGGAAATCTGGGGGCTCAGCTGGCTCAATTCCAGGCGTAGGCGGGCGATGTCTGGGGCGTTCTGTTCCGCTTCAGCCTGGTGGTAGGCATGGTGTTTCTTGAAAGCCAGCTCGGCGGTGAGCAGGTAGAATTGATCGACCTTGCGGTACTTCCCCTTGAACAGGGCCCTGGTACGCATGATGGTTTGCGCCAGGGTCGAACAGGCAGTTTGGTATTGCTGTGGGGTGATCACCCCATTCAACACCTCTTCATTGAGCTGAGCCCTGATCCATTTTTTCTCGCGATGCAGCGCCCAGATCACGAAGATGATCATGGCAATCCACCCCGACCAGTCAAAGATGATGCCGATCGCCACGCTGTGCATGCCCTTGAAGACGGTCGAGATCAGGTTGTGCATCGAGTGGGTGAAGATGGCGATCCCCCAGCCGACGAGCGGGGCGAGAATTCTGACAGAAGGAGTTTTGGAGAGGCGGGAGATGGCCAGACCGATACCGATAAAGGCAGTAAAAAAGGGATGCTGCCAGCCCACCAGGATGACGCGCACGAAAAACATGTACAAAATGCCCTGCATGCCATTTTCCGCAAAACCATAGGTATAGATATAGTAGATATTTTCGCTGGCCGCAAAACCGATAGCGGTGATGGCCGCATAGACGATGCCATCCAGGATCGAGTCGAACTCATGGCGAAAGTAAAGGAAGACCAGCAGGCAGGCCATGCCTTTCAGGGTTTCTTCGATGAATGGCGCAAATACTGAGGCGGTAGACAGCTCGGTGAATGCCTGATTGCCGGTGAACATGTAAATTCCCAAGCCTAAAAAAGAGTTCACCACAAAAGCAGAGCCTGCGGCAATGATGGCTCCCCATAAAAACACGCCTCCCAGCAGGGTTAGGGGTTCCTTTTCGTAGCGATCCACCCAGTAAACCATATAGGCAAACAGCAGCATGGGCACGATGCCGAACAAGATGGACAACAGGATGCCAATACCCTGCATGGTGCTTTCCCTCCTCGATGCGCCAGTTCAGTCTAACACATCAATAACAAAGTTGCAATCAAGATTTATCGTCGATTAATAATAATGCGGTGCGGTGAACGCGTGTGTTGGCAAAATTGACCCCCAGCTCGTCCAGGAATTCCTCCGGCCGGCCGGTGGCGGCCGGGCGTGCCGCCAGCTGCAACTGCATCCTGAGGCGGCCTTCATCATCGGGAGTGAGCAGGTAGGCTTCCTCGACCAGGGGGCGAAGATCATAGGGTTTATTGCGCCGTAAGCGAGGCAAATGCTGCGCAGCCATGACGCGTTCCAGATGCTCATCCAGGCCGGGGAGGTCATCGAGAAAGGTGATCTCATACACTGCCGAGTTCACGCGGGTTTGCAGGGCGGGGCTGGCCGGATCGACCTGGGATATTGCCTGGATCTCCATCCCTGGCGGCAGGGCTGCCGTGAGCGCATGTTCCACATCGGGCAGGGCACAGTCGTGCTCCAGCCAGGCGTCCAGGAGCTCGCAGCAGCTGGTGAAGCCGACCGGCAGGGCGCAAGCCAGGTTCAAATGGGGCTGAGGGTGGAACCCATGGCTGTATTCCAGAGCTAAGCCAGAGCGCCGGAAGGCACGCTCCCAGGCGCGGTGCAGGTCCAGGTGGCCGACATACTGCATGGGGCCGGCTTTGGAAAAGGTGAGGCGGAGACGCATGGCCATGGTTCTATCCTGGAGAATGCGCGCCTCGAGGGGCTTTAGCGCTATTTCTGGGAGGTGATTTTACTTCGGGGCATAACCAATGCGGGCCGGGATGCTCGCGGCGTAAGCTGGCGTACAGGGGGAGGATGCCGCAGGCCAAGCAGCTGGCACGGCAATCTGGGCGGGTTTTCGATTGCAGGCTCAGGTGGTAATCCTGGAGCAGGTATGGCTTGCGCACCCCCGTGCTGATATGATCCCAGGGAAAGAGCTCATCGATTGCCCGGGGGCGGTGGGTATAAAAGTTGGGATCGAGCCCCTGGGCTTCAAAGGCTTTGTGCCAGGCGGGGAAATTCAACTGGTCCTGCCAGGCATCGAAACGGGCGCCGTTTTTCCACGCCCGGTAGACCACCTCGGCCAGGCGGCGGTCGCCCCGTGAGAGCCAGGCCTCCAGCAAGGTGGCCTGGGGATCCGTCCAGGTGAGCTTGATATTGGAGCGGCGCAGGGCAGTTTTCAACAGGGACTGCTTGGCCTGGATCTGCTCGACAGAATCGCAGGGCACCCATTGGAAGGGGGTATGCGCTTTGGGGATGAAGGTGGATACCCCCACATTCAGGTTGGCGCGCCGCCCGATGGCCTTGTGACCTTCACCCAGCACCATTTGGCACAGCTCGGCGATGGCTTGCACATCCTCCAGGGTTTCGGCTGGATGGCCGATCATGAAATACAGTTTCAAAGTGGTCCAGCCGCGGGCATAGATCTGGTGGGCGGTCTCCAGCAGCTGGGCCGTGCTGAGGGGTTTATTGATGATATTGCGCATATGCTCGGTGGCTGCTTCGGGGGCCAGGGTGAAGCCGCCCCGCCTCGATTCCCTGAGCAGGTCCATCAGGTCCACTGAAAAAGATTCGATGCGCAGGGAAGGCAATGAGATGCCCAGGTGCTGGCCTGCATAGCGCTCGGTGATGGCCTGGATCAGCCCGGCGATATGCGTATAGTCGGAAGATGACAGGGAAAGCAGGCCGATTTCCTCGAAGCCGGTGTGCTTGAGGGCGGCATCGATGGCAGCCAGGATCTCGGGGATGCTGCGCTCGCGCACCGGGCGCGACACCATGCCAGCGTGGCAGAAGCGGCAGCCGCGCGTGCAGCCGCGCATGATCTCAACTGGCACCCGGTTGTGGACGGTTTCGATATTGGGGACGATGAAGCGGGTGGGGGAAGGGGGTAAAACGGGCAGGATGCGCTTGTGGATGGGGAGGCTGGCTCTGGGATACACCTTTTCCACCCGCGCCAGCGTGCCGTCTGGGTGGTAGGCAACCTGGTAAAGCTCAGGCACATACACCCCATCGAGGGAGGCCAGGCGGGTGAGCAGCTGGTAGCGCGTGCTGGTGGTGCGCTTCCACTGCTGGTAAACGTCGAGGATCTCGTGGATCACCTGCTCTCCCTCGCCGATCACGAAGGCATCGATGAATTTGTACACCGGCTCGGGGTTGAAGGCAGCCTGGCCTCCGGCGATCACCAGGGGCTGTGAAGCCCGGCGCTGAGCCGAAAAAAGGGGGATGCGTGCCAGGTCGAGGGCGTTGAGCAGGTTGGTGTACAGGGTTTCGTAGGGCAGTGTGAAGCCGAGGATGTCGAAAGCGGATAAGGGGTGCCTGGATTCGAGTGAGTAAAGGGGGACGCCGTGCGAGCGCATGGCCTGTTCCATGTCGACCCAGGGGCTGTAGGCGCGCTCGGCCAGGGCATCAGCCCGCTTATTGATCAGCTCGTACAGGATGGTGAGGCCCAGGTTGGACATGCCGATATCGTAGATATCCGGGAATACCAGTGCCACGTGCGTCTCGACGCTCTCCCAGGGTTTGACCACCTGGTTCAGCTCGCCGCCCACATAGCGAGCGGGCTTCTGAACGGTGGGAAGCAAGCGCTCCAGCCTGGCGCTGATTTCATCGGGGGTTAGGGTCATCAATACCTCAAAGACGGTTGATAAATTGAACAAATCAACCTTGGATTGTCTGATTATATCGTTAAAAGCCAGCCACCCGCCGGATTCAGTAAATGCTAATGAATCCCCCTGGATGAATATTGAATAGCCGCGAGGCGAGTGAAATTAAGCGGGAATGATCATTACGGGCTTCAGTCTTCGAATACCCAGCGGTCAAGTGAGCGCTGCCAGGTGACCAGCTCCTGGGGCGAGAACCACAGTGCCACTTCCTCGGCACCGTTTTCCACACTGTCGGAGGCATGGGTCAGGTTGCGGCCGATCTGCAGGGCAAAATCATGGCGGATGGAACCCGGTGCAGCATTGAGCGGGGAAGTGGCGCCCATGGTCTGGCGGATGGCCTCGATGGCATCCGGCCCTTCCCATGCCATGGCCATCACCGGTGCGGAGGTGATATAGGCGATCAGGGAATCGTAAAAGGGTTTGCCCTGGTGGATGGCATAGTGGGTGCGAGCCAGCTCCGGGCTGACATTGATGAACTTGGCGGCCACCAGGCGCAGGCCACGCCGTTCCAACCTGAGGATGACCTCACCGATCAAGCCCCTCTGTACTGCATCCGGTTTTACCAGCACCAACGATCTTTCCATGAAAACCTCCGATGATTGAAAGTACGCGCAACGTGAAACGTAGCGAGCTACGTTTCACGCTGGAATGCGGCTATGCTCAGCGCTACCTGACCAATTCCTCTGCCTTGGTATATGCGTTCAGGGCTTCCTGCAGGTCGTGGGTGCGGTTTAACGCCTCACCCAGGGTGATCCACATATCGATATTTAGCGGGAAGCTGTAAAGCGCATCCTGTAAATCCTTGACAATCTCCTCAAGGTGGTAATCTTGCTTGATCAACCCGGCGAACAATTGCGCAGCCTGTTCGGGTTGCTGTTGAACCAGCGCATCCCGCGCTTCGATCAAAATCGTCTTTGGGGTGGCGGTTGGTCCTTCAACTGGCTCGATTGCAGCAACTTCCAGCTCAGGAGCCTCGGGCTCGGCAGCCTGGGGAGCTGCTTGCTGCTCCATCACTGCCGGTTCAGCCGCCACCTCGGGAGGGACGAGCTCTTGGGTCGGGACAGGCTGTTCGACTTCGAGCGCCTCCACCTGCGCGGTGGCAGGCTGCTGTGGGGTGACCTCAGGCATGACCACTTCGCTGGCTGGCTGTTCGAGGGCGACCTCAGGGGTCAGCTCTTCTACTTCTGGCTGCGCCTGGATGGCTTGTGTGGCAAGCTCCTCATCTACTGGCTGGAGGATGGCGCCTCCAGGAGCTTCTACCTCAGCTACTGGCGGCTCCTGGGTGATCTCTGGGACAAGCTCCTCGGCAGGCAGGATTATTTCTTCGGCAGGAGCCGATTCTTCAGCCAAGGATGCCGCGGGGGTTTCGGCGGTGATTGCAGGCTCGGGTGCCAAGGGTGCCGCCTCAGGCTCACCCGACTCGGCCATTTCTTTCAGCCAATCGGGCAGCTGCTCTGCTTCCCAGGCCAGGGGCTCTTCAGTGCCAATGGAGGGCTCTTTTTCAGGCTCTGGCTGCTCCATTTCCAGCAGCCAGGCAGGCAGCTCTTCAGCGTGGGGAATCTCGGGCTCGATGATCGAGGTTCCTGCGGGAGTCTCGGGAGCAGGCTCGATCTCGGGCTCTTCACCCAGGCCCTTGATCCACTCGGGGACCTCCTGGGCAGGAAAAGCAGCTTCAGCTTCAGCAGCTTGGGCCGGGGCGGGAGCAATTTCTTCGCTGGTAGGTTCCATCTCCAATTTGACCCACTCGGGTGGAGAAATCTCACCTTCTTCCGGGGGAGCAACCAGGGGTTCCTCTGGCTTGGATTGTTCCGCAGCCAGGTCTTCCAGCCAGGCGAATTCTTCGATACCCGGTTCGGGGAGGGCTTCTGTAGCTGGTGTCTCTTCCTGTGCCAGCTCTGGCTGTTCTGCAACAGGCTGTTCTTCGGTGACGATTGGAATTTCGACCTCCGGCAGCTCTTCTACTGCCGCGGGTAATTCTTCTTCCAGGGGTGCCTGTTCGATGGGGATAGGCTGCTCTTCGGCAGGCAGCTTTTCAAGAGAGGTGGCAGACTCAAGCGCCGCTGATACTTCCGGCGTTTCAGCAACCTCAGGCTGGGCTGCTGCTGAGATGGGCTCTCCTTCAGCGGGGATCAATTCTTCAGGGACAGGTGGGATTTCTGCCTGCACGGCGGCTTCTTCAACCGGCTCCTCCGCCCCGGCTGCTTCTGCTCCAGGCAGCGCTTCGATGGGCGCTTCACCCTGGGCCTCAGCGAGTATCTCTGCTTCGCCGGGTGGGATGGTGGGTACTTCTTCGCCTGGAAGCTGCACTTCTCCAGGGGCTAACTCCGCTTCTGGCAGGGCTTGTTCGGTGAGCAACTCTTCAGGTGATGGAGCTGCTTCGACCTCAGGCTGCTCGCTTTCAATGGGGGCAGCCTGTGCTCCGGCGGCAAGCTCTTCGGCGGCTTCGGGAATTTGCTCTTCAGGTGGAACGGCTTGCTCACTTAATGATTGCTCGGCAGGTAACCCAGGCTCAGCAGTGGATACCGGTTCTGGGGCGATGAACGCGCCCGCCGATGGCAGCTCAGCCGCGATTTGCCTCAGCCAGTCGGGCACCTCTTCGATGCCTTCCGCCGGGGCAGCCTCGGAACCTGGTTCAGCAGGCGTTTCCGGAAGGCTGGCTTCGGGCTGGGCTTGCAGCGTCTCGGCGAAGGGCGGCTCCTCGATGAAGGCAGGCGTCTCAGGGAAGGCGCCAGGAGCTTCTTCGGGCGTACCGGCTGTCGGGGTGCTTGATGGTTGGGGTACATCCAAATCTTTTAACCAATCCGGCACTTCGTCGTCCAGGACCTGGCTGGCGTCATCAGCTGGGGTAGGGGCGGCGTCTGACCTGACCGGCTTTTCCTCTTCCAGCCAGTGAATGATTGAATCGGTGGGCCCGGGTTGGTGCGGCTCGAGCCACGGGTTGGAGAGCTCATCCTCCTTTGGTGTCTCTGGGGGTTGCTCAGCGCCCAGTACCCCTTCCGGGGCAACACCCTTGAGCCAGTCGGGGATATCCGCTTGCTGGAGCTCTTCATTGACGGAAGCGTCTGCATTTAGTGGCACAGGCTTAATTTCTTCAGTGGGCGGGGTGACCTCTCCCGAAGCAGGCTGCCAGCCAGCGTCTTTCATCCAATCGGGCAGCTCCCCCTCTGGCTTGGAAGTCTCGGTGATGATTTTTTCCACCTCCTGAGTGTCCCAAATGAATGGAGAGGCGCCCGGGGAGGCATTCTCGCTGGGGGTGGGAGGCACGGCAGCCTCGGCAGATTTTAGCCAATCGGGGATATTCTCGTCCTCGGGTTTCTCAAGGGAAATCCCCAGGGAGGTGGCCCAGGTGGGCTGGCTGGGTACCTCGCCCACCTGGATGCCGGATTTCCAGTCCAGGCGCTCGATATTGACCGCGCTTTCAGGCACCTGGTCGGAAGCGATGGCCTCCGGCTCGGCAAAAGCGAAATAGGGATCCATCGATACGGCGATCTGGCGGTAATTGCGCACCGAGTCAGAACCTTCCGTCTCGGGCAGTGACACGGCCAGGATACGGTTGGCTTCAAGGCACACGGGCAATTTCTTCAAGATGTTCACGCAGGTCTCGACCGCCTCGACACGCTGAGCTGTTTGGAAAAACATCTGGGCGAGGAGAACCTGCAGATCGGGACGGTTGGGGTCTTCAGCGATGGCGGCGCGTAGCTCGGCAATGGCCTGGTCGTACAGGCCGCCCTTGGCATACATGCGGGCGAGGGCGCCACGGGTGAGGCGGACCTTGGCAGGCTGCACCCCATCCCTGCGCCCGTACAGGCGGCGCAGCTCATCCTGGATGGCCAGATTGGCCGGCTGGGCTTCATAGGCCAGCTCCATGTGCCAGATGGCGGCATCCAGGTTGTTCTCATCCTCGCGGATGATGCTCATGCCGAGGTTGGCGACAAAGTCATCAGGAATGGCGGTGAGCACGCGTTGGAAGATATCGGTGGCATCGCTGATGCGCTGCTGTTCCAGGTGGGCCTTGCCCAGCAGGCGATAGGTGGCAATGTGTTTTGGAAACGTGGCCAGGATGTGGCGGCAGTGAGCCACTGCCTCATCCAGCTGGGCGTTATCGATCATGCCCTCGATTTCAATATTGTATGCACGTAAAGAAATAATAGCCATGGCTGCACTCCCGGGGTTAAGTATGCCCTATTCTGCTTGAAGTTGCAAGTGTTTGACCAGAACGTAAACAATCTGCCTGGGTGAGCATGATTTTATAACTTAATGTAGTTTAAGTGAATATCCGATGGGTGCAAATAGGCGATGGTGTAGCAAGAAGTTGCCAGAAATTATTTTTAATTTGGTCACCATGGTTCCCACAAATCGTGATAAGGAGGAACATCCTGCAGGTCTGCCAGCAAGGAAGGTGATCATAATGACGATCATCCGGTCCTGTTGCACAGGGAGCGAATTTTCTAAAACATGGAACGCTCAGGCTTGCCGCTGGGGATTCTTTCAGTGTACAATTCATCAAATCACCCCAAGGAGGCCGATCATGATATCCACTGCGACAGGTATGGTAAATGACAAGCGTGAAATTTACGGCTGGGCCATGTTCGACTGGGCCATCAGCGCCTTCAGCACCACCGTCATCACCGTCTTCCTTGGCCCATATCTCTCGTCGATCACCAAAGCCGCGGCAGATGCGAACGGGCTGGTGTACCTGCTGGGGGTACCCATCCGCTATGATTCTTACTTCACCTACCTGATCTCCGCCTCCGTCTTGTTGCAGGTCACCTTCCTGCCGATCCTGGGCGCCCTGGCGGATTATTCCCACCTGCGCAAGCGCCTGATGCGCATCTTCAGCACGCTGGGAGCTGTGGCGACCATCCTGCTGTTTTTCATCACCCCGGGGCTGCACTGGCTGGCAGGGCTGCTGTTCTTGACCGCCAACCTGGCCTTCGGGGCGGGGATGGTGTTCTACAACTCTTACCTGCCCAATATCGCCAGCGAGGACCAGCGCGACCGGGTGTCGGCCTACGCCTGGGCCATGGGCTACCTGGGTGGAGGGCTGCTGCTGCTGATCAACCTGGTGATGTACCTGTTTGCGGGCAAGTTCGGGCTTTCTGAAACCCTGGTGGCGCGCATCAGCCTGGCCTCAGCCGGGGTTTGGTGGCTGGGCTTCTCGTTCATCACCTTCGCCCGGCTGCGTCAGCGGCAGGCCGTTCAGCAGCTACCCCCAGGGGATAGCTACCTGACCATCGGCTTCAAGCAGCTGGCGCGCCTGATCGGCATCTCTAACAGCGCCGTCACCACTATGATGCTGCTGCCGCTGCTCATCCCGGTGCTGTTCCTGCTGCGCGTGCCGGTTGTGATCGCGCTGCTGCCCGCCCTCGGACCGATCGCCGTCCTGGGGATATTCATTTATAAGAAATCCAAAACCCTGCCCGAGGCGATGAAGTACCTTATCTCCTACCTGCTTTACAACGACGGCATCCAGACCGTCATCGCCGTCTCGGCCATTTTCGCCGCCGAAGAGCTGGGCATGAGCTCCACCAACCTGATCCTGGTGATCCTGATGATCCAGTTCGTGGCCTTCTTCGGTGCCCTGGGTTTCGGCAGGCTGGCGGGGCGGCTGGGTACCAAGAATACCATCCTGCTCAGCCTGGTGATCTGGAGCGGCTGCGTGATCTACGCGGCGATGGGGATGAAGGGCACTGCGCTGGTGCTGGGCATGGAGCAGCGCCAGCTGGAATTCTGGTTCCTGGGCTTCGTCATCGCCCTGGTGATGGGCGGCTCGCAGGCGCTCAGCCGCAGCCTGTTCGCCCAGATGATCCCCAAGGACCAGGAAGCTGAGTTCTACAGCTTTTATGAGATCAGCGAGCGTGGCACATCCTGGATGGGCACGTTCCTGTTCGGCCTGGTGAACCAGATCACCGGCAGCCTGCGCCTGGGGATCGTATCGGTGATCGTCTTCTTCCTGCTGGGGCTGGTCCTGCTGCCGCTGGTGAACGTGCCGAAGGCGATGGCACAGGGAAAGCAGGGCGGTGTGCCACTGGAGGAGGTGGC
>CAYLPS010000042.1:0-26019 GCA_964385625.1 uncultured Anaerolineaceae bacterium
ACTCGTTTTTTACTCGAAAAAATACCGAAAAATTGTAAAAGTGAGCAAGTCAGGTGTAGAGAACATCCTGACACCTTTGCCATCAACGCTGCTGCTCATCGTGTTGGATTTTTGACCATCTGGAATGACATCTCCAAATTGAGCCTCGGAGTAGACATCCACATCACTAGGATCCAATAAAGCACCATCATCGACATTGACATCGCTGACGATCGATTCGGTGCCAGGGAATGGGCCAGCTATATCCGTGACTGTTGAAGTGTCCAATGGTGGACTCAAGTAGGCGGTCGCCTCAGCCTGATTTAGCTGTCTGATTTGCTCATCGGTCAGTGTGGGCGGGCTATTGTAAAGTACCGGTATTTCCACTGAGGCAGCAGCTGCTTCCGCATAGCTGGCTTCAATTTCAATCGGACCTTGCGTATCTTCCTGGGCTATAACCGGTTGGTCACTCAATGCCAAGCAAAACAACAGCAAGATAACAACAAGTTTAGCAAAATGCATAACAGTTGAACGGTTCATTTGTGTATCCTCCTTAGCCTTCAATGGATGATTATTGGTTAATCTTTCGTATGCATAGATCTATGATGGATGGGCATGTCACCTCCTCGGATTTATGGATTCACTTGGACTGGTGGATTTTTCCATGTGATTTGAAATATTAACTGCCAGGTTTTCTATCTGGGTCTGAATATAAATTCAAAACTTCGCCATAGTTGTGTTAAAAATATATGTTATGTAAAAGTTATCGATATACCCGAATGCTCCCTTCTGGTTTGCCTGATCTATCCAAATTGCCCGGTATTAAGGATATAGATAAGCTCATCGCAATTGATTAAAATTAGCTCGCAGTCTCCCAGGTTAACGAGCTGCGGTGCATCAGGACTCACGCCTGATTACGAATCCATGGCCTAACCTGCCGGGTAAATAATTTCTCAAATAATGGTGATCTAGCAATAATTAATTTCCAAAGATATCGGGTATAAAAAATCAACAATTATCAGAGAAGTTCGGCCGCATTCTACGGATTACGAAATAAATCGAACAGATTTGTCCCGAGGCGGTGTCAATTATGATCAATCTGAAATAACTTTAGCACAATTTCCATTATTTTGCATACCATATTGGGGTTAATTTCATGAATTCGGATGGCAGCCAACCCTCGCCTGGGCTGATGGTTGAATAGTCGCTGGCATAAGCGGCGCATGGCGGGGTATGCTCGATCAAACCAGGGAACTTATGATCGATGGGCATCATGGATGGAGAAATATGCCTGGTGACCGCAGGTACTTTGGGGATTGCCTATCACACCGCCCTGGCTGAATTTTCGCTGACCCACCTGCTGCTTGAGACCCTCGAAGCCAGCCCGTCGGCCAGAGAGGGGAACATATCATCGGACAGCCATTACAACAAGCAGCTGGATTTTAACGACCTGCAAATGGCCAGGCTTTGCCAGCCGATGCGAGCTTACGGGCGCTCCAAGCTGGCTGAGGTCCTTTCTTCTTATGGGCATGCCCACCGCCTGCATGGCACACAGGTTACCAGCAACGCATTGAGCCCGGATATAGTGGCTACTGAAATCTGGAAAAAGGTCCAACGCTATCTAAACTGGCTGATGGATCCGCTGGTGCAGCGCGTGGGTAAACCTCCCCTGGACGGTGCCCAAACCAGCATCTATCTGGCCACATCTCCCGAGGTGGAAGGCGTGACCGGCAAGTATTCTTCCAATAAGCAACCCGTCAGCTCCAGCACAATTTCCTATGACCCGGTTGCAGCCAGGCGTTCGTGGGACATCAGCCTGCAGCTGGTGAGCCTGACCCATTCATCAGTGGTTCAGCAATCTTGAATTCAAGGGGTGGGGATATTGTAATAGTTGTAGATGGCCCGCGAAAGGTCCTTCACCAGCTGGTTGGCCGGATCAAAGACGATTTGTACCGGGTGGTACATGTAGAAGGTGAATACATAGTCGCCCCCAGGGGTGAAAACGATAGCGGCATCGCTCATATCGTGAATCACCCCGTACAGGTCGGTCACCCAACCGTGCTTGTGGGCCACATTGGTGCCATCCGGCACACCCGCCTGGATGAGCAGGGCGATGCGGTCCTGGATCAGGTAATTGATCATCGACCGGCACTCTGCCTGGGTGATCTCGCCGGGGAAAGCGGCGACCAGTGCGCCACCGTTCATGTTGGCGCACTGGTACAGGTCCTGGAGCAGCTGCCCGATCTCCGCGGGGGTGGTCTGGCTGTAAGGGTCGGGCTCGGTGCTGATGTCGGCCCGGCGGTTGGCCGGGGTGGAGAACTCCTGCAGCAGGGGTGCACCGGCATAGAAGTATCCCCCCAGGAAGGTATTATCCAACCCCAGGGTTTGCATATCTTCGGTCACCAGCAGCGGGCCCCTGGCGCGGTCGATCTTGTTCTGCATCAGCCAGTCGGAGGCGGTGTTGATCGACTTGGCGATCATATCCTCCAGGTTTCTGGTGGTCTCCACATCGGGATTATCACCGATACGCCGGAAAACCGAGATCATGATGGGGATCTTGATGGTGCTGCTGGCGGTGAATGCAACGTCGGGTGGCGTGCTCACCTCCTCACCCTGATTCAGGACGAAACTGACATTTTGGCCGCTCTGCAAATCGCTGACGTACACGCCGATCACCCCATCGAATCCGGATAGATCGATCGTCTGGCGCAACAGAACCTCTAAATTGGCGAAGGTGGGGTGAGAGGGTGCGACCTTCTTAATGGGCAGATCGACTGCACGCTGTTTTAATGAGAACAAGGCGGTTTCGATCATGGGGATGGCACGTTCAACATCCAGTTCTGAGCCAGAAGTGCCCGCCTGAAAGTTGGTGGTTCCCACGATGGGCATGGCAGATGTGGATGGCTGGTCATAGCGGGCAGCGACATCATCCTGCAAGTACGCCCTCAAGCGGTCCTCTGAATAGGAAGCGCGCAGGGGAATATCAAGGGGTAGGGTGTTGCGGCTCCACAGATAATTCCAGAAAGCCTCCCAGAAGGAAGTTTGCGTGCGTGCCTGTTCAGCTGCTGCGAGCATGGAGTCGTTATCCAAGGCGAAGCCCACCGTCGCAGGATCGAGGTGAATGATCGATTGGTTGTAATCGAGCTCGATGGGTTGGGAGTATATGGTAAGCAGTCGCTCGACGGCGGCCTGGCGAGAGAGCTGGCCGACCGGTATCCCGGCGATGGACAGGCTGGCGGGAAAATTGATCCATAAGCGGCTGAATCTCACCAGCTGAAGGATCGTCACCACCACTGCTAGCAGGACGAGCAGTAAAGACCCCCATCGCAGATATGAAAATGAGCCTCTACTCCTCAATCTTACTCCAAATATCACCGATCTCTGGTAAGCATGGAAACTTGAAGAAATGATACCACGAAAGGCCGGGTTTTGTATTTGGGGCGGGGCGCTGCCGTATGAAAGAAAATTAATGTGAGACTACCAGCTTGATGATCTTCCCCTGCTCGTCCAGCGTCAGGCGGGCATATTGTTTGTGGACGCGTTGCGCCCGTTCGAAATTCTTGCTCAGGGTGACTATCCGGCGTTGCGGTTTCGGTGGCCCCTGTGTTTTGGAATTAGGCTGGGCGAAGGGGCATTTTTTCGCCAGGCTGCAGCTTGCACACAGGTTGGAACAGGCCGGGTGCTCATGGGTCAGGCTGATGATGGCATCATTCATGCCGGGCAGGTATTGGGCAACGATGGTCTTCAGGTGAGCGATGGTTTCAAGGGATACCGTTGAGCTGGCTTCACCCTCGCAGGATTTTTCGCATACGGTAGGCACCTGGACGACATCATCCGATAGGTGCGGGGCGACCTTAGGGGAGACTTTGGCCTTGAAAGGCTGGGCCAGTGGATCGCCAAACAGCACGAAGGAGATCAGCGTTTTCTGGTCCTCAGCATCCAGGAATCCCTGGCGCTGGTTCATCTCTCGGGTGAGCTGGATTTTCGACCTGCGGAAGGCTTCACCGGCAGTAAAACCCTCCTGCAGCAAGCTCCAGAAGGCTCTGCCCAGCAGGTCGGCGGAGCTGAGTGGCGTGGAGAGCGAGCCATACGAAATGCAGGTGGAGCCGACCACTGCCTGGGTGCCTGAAGCCAGGAATTTGAGGGCGATGGCTTCATCCAACTGCTTA
Source organism: uncultured Anaerolineaceae bacterium (assembly GCA_964385625.1). Classification (GTDB taxonomy): domain Bacteria; phylum Chloroflexota; class Anaerolineae; order Anaerolineales; family UBA4823; genus FEB-25. Next base: position 4,149 of record CAYLPS010000042.1, read on the forward strand.
TCAATGATATTGGCTCCATAACAAGCCTCGGTGAATACCGTTTTGGGAGCAGACCCGCCGTTGCGAATATCTTCCGGGCGCATGGCCACCGGAAATTCCGGCCCCAATTCGGGAAGGGTGGGGTCCGACTGGCCGTACCACTCGCTGGCGTCTGGCACCCCATGCAGGTTGAAATAAGCCAGCTGGGTATCTGGCAGGAGCAGGCATTCCGAATCCGGGCAATTATCAATTATATTTACATTCTCCACGCATGCCGAACCAGTGGCTTCACAGGCATGCACGGGAGGTGAAACCAGCAGATCAGAGGGGTTGCCGATCGAGCGAAAAACCGAAAGCGAGGCGCGGCGCCACACGGCAGCCGTGTATCCAAAACTGGAAAGCCTCTTGTAGAGACCAGCCTGGAATAACTCACGGAAATAACGGATCAGTCGTTGCAGCCAGGCCGGTTTGGTGGCGTTTTGATCGTAGCGATGGGTGATCTCCTGGATCATACCCAACAAACTGCTTGCATCGGCACCGCTACCACCTGATACACGCCCGACAGGCCAGTCACTGATAAAGTAGTTGTTATCCTTGGTGGCATAGGGATTATCCGAGGCGACCGCTATATCGGCATCTTCCACCGGGTTGGGCAGGTTGTGGAATGGGACGATCTCGGGACCGCCAATGATCAACAGCGTGCCAATGCGCTCGCCTCGCTTGGCCAAGGCAGCATCCAGCTCGCCAATGATCAGCTTCAGCTTCCAGGCGTCGTTATACGCTGCAGGAGAGAGGCCGAACGGTTGGGTACAGGAGGGATCATCGGCATAAAACAGGCGTGCTCCCCAGAGTTCTTGGTTGATTCTCTGCCCCTGGATCACGTCTGCCAGCTTCTTCAACCTGACATCGATTTCCTGGATGGATTGCGCGGGATATTGAGCGCGGAGCCCACCGAGGGTGGTGAAGATCACGTACACCGGGAAGCGTCCATCGGCGTGCGCCAAATGAGGCCGCTTCAGCTCATCCGCCATGTGCTCCAGCTCGGCCATTACTTTTTTGGCCGGCTCGCTCAAGCTTGATTTCGCCTGCTCGCTGGCGGTTTGTGGCTCCAAATCCGGCATGGCAGGGGTAACTTCCACTGCTTCAAACCCCGTGAGGTCGTGGGAGGGAAATGCAGGAGTGGCATGTACCCCGAATGCATCAGGTGGCATCTGTTTGTCAGCCAACCTGGCTGCCACGGCGGCAGGGATGGGAATATTTTGTGGGCTGTTGGAGCTGGTATTGCTGGCTGACAGGTGAGCCGGCCAGATTGCAGCATAGGGATGTTCGTCTCCCCACATCCTCCTGGCTACCTGCCCGGTGATATCCTGGGTGACCACCTGGTGGAGCATCTCTACCGCCCGGTTGGCTTCACCGGACTCCATCAGGCTGTGTGCCAGGCTGAGCTGGAACTGCAGACAGTCTGGCCACTGCTCATGGTAGTTCTGCGCCAGGCTGTGGATAGCCAGCCTGGGTATCGCGCCATTGGCTTCTAGGATTCTCAGGTGGGTGATGGCAGCCAGCGGAGTGTTCGGATTTTCCACCAGGGCTTTATGAATGAAGTGCTCGGCTTTTTCAATTTTCTGGTAGTCACCCGCCCTCACCTCCTGAAGCGCAAGGCGGGCTTCATAAACGGATTTGGACCAGCCGGAAACGTGCTCATTAAACTGGTCAGGTGCGGTGTATGCTGGCGCCAGAGCATGCGCACAGGACTTAGCCATCCCATGAACCGCGGCATTGGCCAGTGAGCTGGCTTCTGCCAGTGTTACCTGGGCTTCACGATATTCAGGGTCACATTTACAAACCTGCTGCGCAATGGGTATGGCATGCACCCGTAATGAAGGTGATTTATCCAACAGAAAAGCGCGCGCATAGAGCAGGCTCACCTGCAGATCACCCGGATAGCTTGCCAGCCAGGAAGCGCACAGGCGCCGGGCATAACGAAGCTCGCCAGTATCGATCGCTGCAGCCAGCAGGGTTAATAATGTGTCGCGTGGCAATAGCTGGTGAGGTAAGGGCAGCGATTGCGAGATGCCCATCATTTGGCATAATTCCAGGCAGAACGGGGGTTATGAACCAGGTTGAGCGCCACTACAGCAGCCAGCTGGCGGCGGATGTTCAGGTCGTTGGGAGCCAGGCTGACCGCCCTGCGCAGCATGGTTTCGGAGGATTTATAATCCTTGCTTTCCTTGAAGGCCAAACCTGCTTCGAAGAGTGCACGCGGGTCCTCAGGGGCGATGATCGAGGCTTGCTCGAAAATTTTCAGCGCTTGCTGGTATTCACGGCGTTCCTTGCAGGCTACTCCCAGCTCGATGTAGGGCTCCAGGCGGTCGGGGGCCAGCTGGATAGCCTGTTCCAGGTGTTGGATAGCCAGGTCAGGCTGACCGGTTTGGCGCAGGACCTTTCCGATCATCAGGTGTAAATTAGCCCTCTCGTTGAGCGAGGCGTCATCAGGACAATGCTGTAATGCCTCTTCCGCCAGGGACACTGCATTCTCCAGCTCTCCCACTTCCAGGTAGGATTTCGACAGGGCACTTAATATATCGAAATCATGCGGATAGGTGTTCACCAGGGAGAGCAGCTCAGCCAGGGCTGATTGTGGGCCGTCCTTCTTCCACAAGAGTTTCACCCTCTCCAGTTGCAGCCAGTGCGCATCAGGGTTTTTGCCGATTACCGCATCCAGCTTGGCCAGGGCATCTTCGTGTTGCCCCAGTGCGGATAATGCCTTTGCCAGCGTGACGCTCGATTGAAGATCCTTCGGGTTGATCAAAAAGGCTTTATTGGCGTATTCGTACGCGCCCTGGTAATCATGGCTGGCGACGGCGATTTCACTCAGCAACTGGTAGATGTCAACCCGGTTGGGGGCGAATAACAGTGCGTGGCGGGCATTGCCTTCCGCATTTTTCAGGTCGTTCAAGCGATATTGGGTTATCGCCAGGGATATTAGTGCCGGGACATGATCCCCATCCAGCGCCTGCACGTGTTCAAAAGCCGCCTGCGCCAGGGAGAGCATATGCGGGTCATCGCCAGCATATTCCAGGTATAACATTCCCAGGTCCAGGTGATAGCCAGGCTCTTGAGGAGCCAGCTGCGTGGCAGCGATGAGATGGTTGATGGCAGTGTTGGTATCTGCATTGTGCTGGCATATCTGGGCAGCCAGTGCGTGCCAGCCTGGTTCGTCCTGCCAGAATGCGATGGCAGCATCGATTGCATTTCGGGCGAGGTCGAGATCATCCAGATTGAATGCCAACCTAGCCAGTAATATATTGCAAAATGCGATGATGGGACCATTCGAGGATGGATTGGCCTCCAGGACCGATTGCAGGGATTTTACCGCATTGTTTACGTCGCGATCTTGTAAGGCCAGGGCAACCTGCAAGATTACGGATGGATGGCGTGGATAGGTACGGGCAAGCTTGATGATGCGATTGATGGAACCGTTATCCGGATCGAGTAAGCTTAACCGGTGCAAGTAGGAGATCAACGCGGCAGAGTCCTCAGCAGCCGGTTGGCGGGAGAGGGTCTCACATGGGTCAGGAGCCTGTTCGTCCTTCTGTTCAAAGGCGATGTTCAAGCGTGCTTGCCAGCGGTGGATCTGAGTGCAGCTCAATAAATTCTGATCCAGGTTATGTTCAACTCGATAAGCTTCGACTAATTGGACGGCTTTATCAAGGTATTGCCTGCATTTCTGGTAAGAATCCGCTGAAAGTGGCTCGGTAAGACGCCGATGATTGCTTACATCGAAAACCCTGCACAATTTATCATATTCAGCCTGGCGCACCATCACCCTGGTCATTTCCAGGTAGGGCAGTGGCTCCTGGGGAGCAAGCTCAATCAGCTGCTGGCTGAGCGCCTGTGCCTGATCCCAAAATCCCAAGTCGAGGCAAGTCTCCATCAGCGAAACATGTGCCAGATAATGCTGGTAAGGGACCAGCCATTGGGCCCCATCACCGTCTTGGGGAACTATGCTGGTATCCTTTGATAGGGACTGACACACCTGCATAGCCTGCATGTGATCGCCAGACATATTCAGCAAACGTGCCTTTATTGACATCAGCCTGGAATAGTGTGGATCGGAAATATCAACTTTGGCTTCAAGGATTTCGCTGCCAAGTTGCTCGCCGGTGTCCAGAGCCAGCTCAGCTTTCAAGCAGAACTCCTCAAGCTGTTGGGTATCGGTCAGCTCGTTAGCCGGTGATGCAGCCTGTTCAATGTTAATGATCCGGTAAGCCTGCTCTGGCTGTAATAACGCCCGGAATAATTCGGCGACCTGCATTCGATATTGCGGGGCGAGATGGTAATAATCTGGCTGGTCAACCTCCCTTGTTTGACGCGCACCCATCTCTGCATAGTGAAGGGCACCAGAAAAATCCCCCATCGAGCGACTGATGCGGGCAGCCAGGAAAATGAGGTCTGTGTCTGGATGGTTGCCATGGGCTTGCTGCAATGCCATTTCGATACAGCTCAAGGCTTCCATGGGTTGCCCCAATCCCAGCAGGATATCCACCTTCTGGTGGATCAGCGAATTTTCACCAGGGATAAGCTCGAAGGCCTGATCCAGGGCATTGATCGCCGAGGTATGGTCGTGGTTGCTGAGATAGGCATTTGCCAGGTCTGCATAAAGCGAGACATCATGCTCATCCGGGTTCCCCTGGTCAATCGAAATTCCTCTTGCCAGGCAGGCAATGGCTGAATCATGGTCTGCGAGATTCATCAGGCAAGCCGAGGCGCGTTTCAGATCGTCGATGCTGGCAAATTCGAAGGCAGCCAGAGAAGCAAATATCGTCTTAGCCTGCTCTCGCTCACCGAGGATGGTATACAGGTCGCCTAATTGCAATTGCAGACTGGCGAGGGTGGGTGCCAGCTGGATTGCCTGGTGCAAGGCATTGAGGGCTTCGATCGACACTTCTTTTACGAAGTTATTGGAGGCACTGGCTGGATCGGGGAATGCGTTTTGAATGACTTTCTTAGCCTGTCTGGCAAACCACGCCAGATGATCAGGATTATCCCCATCAATGAGCAGCACATTGCGCGCCGAACCCATGGCATCTTCGGGCAGGCCGGCTGCCAGATAAACATCTGAAAGCGTCTGGAATATCGCCGGATTGCCCCGGTTTGCCTGGCTGGCTTCCTGCAAGGCGGCGATGGCAACATCATACTTTCCAATTGCATTGGCCACGCATCCAAAACCGTACGATAAACGCTCGAACCAGTCCTTTTGCTCGGTTAAGTTCGAATCCAATGCCTCACGATAGGCTTGAAAGGCCAGCTCATTCTCACCGCTTAATGCTAACGCCTCGGCGGTGAGTGCCTTGGCTTCGGCATGCTCCGGATCGATCTGCATCACTTCATTCAACGCGATCAAGGCCTTCATCGGCGGGGGCGAGCGTAATCCACGTTTATTCAATTCCAGAAGGCAACGGGCGTATTCCAGATAAACGGAAATCTCGTGAGCGGATTTCGAATTGATCAATACCTCCAGCGGAGCAATGGCTTCCTCGATCGCCCCTGAATCCAGCAGGATTTGAGAATACAGCCGGGCCAGATCAGGCAAGCAGGGCTGCAGGTCATAAGCCCTGGCAAAAGCCGTGCGCGCATTTTCAGTATGACCAAGTGCTTTTAGCGCCTTTGCAAAGCTGAGCAGTATCGCCGGGTCATCCGGGGAAAGCTCTACAGCTGTCTGCAACTCAGGTAAGGCCAGGGTAGGGGCGTCGTCTTGCAAGTACAGATCCCCCAGGGCAAAGTGAAGATTGGCAGAATGCGGTACCGATTGGCTGGCATTTTTAAGGGTTTCAATAACTACCTGCGTTGGATAGATCATTTTCTGGACATTGGCCAGCGAGAGCCAGGCGTCTGCCCGGTCAGGCAATATCTGGGTGGCCTTGAGGAACAGCTCAATCGCCTGGTTATGTTGATTCAACAATACTTGAGCCCGTCCGGCATAAACCAGGGCCTGGTAATCCTCCGCATCGCGGGCCAGCAAATCGCTGCAGGTTTTCATGGCTCGCTCGGGATGGTTAGATTTAAGTGCGCAATTGATGTAGGCATACACATCATCGCTTGGGAAGGAAGCCCCATCCTGCGGACATGACTCTATGATAAAGCTGCGCTCATTCAGGCTGGCTTCCCAGTCACCGAGCACCTCCAGAGCCTGGGCAAAAGAACGCCTGTGACTCACCTCGGCTGGAAATAGGAAAACAAGCGCCTGGAATGTATCGGCAGCCTGCCGAGATTGATGGGCAGCCTGGTAGCTCATGGCAAGCTTGCGCAGCAGCTCAGGGTCATTTGGGCAAACTGCCAAGGCGAGCTCGAACACCTGAACTGCCTCGGCGGGATGGTTCAGGCCGAGCAGCAGGTTACCCAGGTTCATCAGGCACAGCTGGTCTCCCCAAACGGGGATCTCATTGAGATCATGATCTCGCTTTAATTTTTCCGCGATACTCAGGGCAGCTACCTTTGCTCGCGGTAGGTCTTGTTTTATCAAGGCGATGCGAGCGATGGCATACAGGATATCCATATCCTCGGGAAGCGGGCCATCCTGATAGGAGAAAACTTCACTAGCTTCATCGCCCACGCCCTGCTCACTGAGGTTCAAGGCCAGGTTGGCACGGGTCAGGGCATCCAAGTTCATCGAGGCGAGTAGCTTTACGATCATGCTGGATTTTTGATCGTCGCTCGAAGAAGATGGCTGGGTATCTTTTTGAGGTGGTGTAGGTACGCCCGTGATGGTACGGCTGAGCAACCCGGCAGACACTTCACGGCTGAGCTGTCCTTCAAGGGTATATAGCTCGACCAATCGATCCGCCTGGGCCGTTCTTTCATAAATCTCCCTGTAGAACGAAATTTCATTAAGCAGACTGAGCTTACCCACCCAATTGTGCGCGTCCTGGCCGGTTGTCTCAGGAAGATCAGGGTGCTTCTCAAGCCAGCTGGAGCAGAAAACAGCAGCCAATTGTGGCCGCTGTTCAGACAGCTCGCTGACCAGCCTGATCCGGTCGGCGGGCGGCAGCAGGTCAGCGTGGGGTCCGTGACATAAGCCGATCAATATTGCAGCTTGTTCATCGGATGTGATTGGGTTGCTCAACACCGCATGGATGGCAAATCTGAAGCGCGCCTGTGCACACCCTGGCTGGACCAGGGCGTTCAGCAATCCTTGGGGCCGGTCTACCAAACCATACAGGCAGGCAATGGCAGTTTGGAAATTCTTGTGTTTTTTGCTGGCGATAGTGCTGAGCAGCCCATCCCAGGAATCGGTAACCTGATGGTTGTACGCCAGGGCCAAGGCAATCAGGCTGGCATCTTGCAGGTCCCACTTATCCGCCTCCAACCTCGACTGGTCGTTGAAGCTGCGTATAGCCATCTGAATCACCTGGTCATCCACGCTATCGAGCAGGGTGCCAGGTTCCTGGTTGGCGATGGAGGGTTGATCCAGGGCAATCAGTCCCAGGTTAGCAGGGGAGAAATCAGCAGGAGTGCAGGTTGATCCTGCTGGTTTTGCCTGTGAGAACTTCTCTAAGAATTTGGCATTCTGTAGGCAATTCCAGATAATAAAATCCTGCCTGACATTCGCTAACAGCCAGGACAGGTCGGCCTCATGCAAGACCGTGGTAATCGAGTCGCCACTCAATGGGGTAGCCATATAGGATCAGAGGGTTTTTAATAGAACGAAGCTGGAGAGCATCATCAGCAAGCCTCCGATAACGGTCAGGTAGAAACCAATCCCATTCGAGGTGCGCATCAGGTCATTCAGGGTGGTCATAAGGGTAGAGGCGTTGCCGACCAGGCCGGAAATCTCCTCTGCCAGGCCTTTCTGGGCCAGCTTGGTGGTTTGATCGGCGATGGTGCGCAGGTCTTTTCCCCAGGCGCCATACATCAAGATGGCCAGGCCAAGCAGGAAGGTGATGCTGCCCAATAGGAATGTGCCGATGAGCATGAATAATTGTAGATCATTCGCGTTTAGGTTTTCCATGGTTACCTCACATCTGGTTGTTTAAATACCATATACCCACGCTTACGGGATCTGGCGGGAAATATTACTTAATGGAAAGCTACAGCCCAGGAGCTGATCGCTTGTGAAAAGAGATTGCCAATCAGACTGTAACAGGCTGAGGTCTAAATCAGTTAAGAGGTGATTGGGGTAGAGCATCGCCAGCTCAGACAGCTCTTGATGAGCGGAGAGCGTCGAGAATATACGGCAGGTGGATTGTAGGATAGACAAATTGAATTTATATGCCTCCAGCGGCTGGCCTAATGCCCTGTGGTATTCCGCCAGGACCTGTTCACCCGCCAGGATTTTTCCCTGATAGGCGATGCCACCGATGGCTTCCACAGTTTTCACCATGGCATGTTCATCGAAAATGAGATAGCCGCTCCACCAGTAATTATTTTTTTCGAGGATGGTGATAAATTCCTGCCCAAGGCTAAATGCGCCGTTGGTTTGATTAATGATGAAGGATTGGCTGAGCAGATTTTCGAAGTCGGAAATTACCTGCTTGCCGGATGGAACGATGGGGAGTAAATGGACGGCGCTATCAAAGGGGAAGTAGGATACCAGCCAGGCACTTTCCAGGCGGGGATGCGGTACATTCAAATCAGAAACGCCAATCAGCAGTATGCTGCGCTGGCCATTCGCCATGCTCTTCATTGTTTTATCATTGCTGATGGTGATCAAGTGCTCGGAGACGGATGGCGAGTCGGGTCCCTGCAGCGTGAATTGGGTGCTGATGGTATAGCCAACCAGCAAGGCGCAAACGAAGACGATAAAGTAGAAGAGCGTGAAAGGTTTCATACTTAATTACCAGGGCTTGATCATGCCGATCAGAAAACCGGCGGCAAACCCGAGAACCGCCCATAAGAGAAGAGGGGCAAATATGGCTTGAATGGAATCCCACGTGATGGAGTACGCTTGCGGTTGAGCAGGCTTGTCGATCAGCAGCTGTCCGGGCATCGTTTCACCGGTAGCTTCGGTGGGCATTGTTGTGATGGGTAAAACACGAGTGCGCAGCCGGTTCAACCCGCTCATGATTGAGATGAGCAGGGTATAGAACAGGATTTCAAAACGATTGACCAGCGTGTTGGCATTCATATCTGGCCATTTATCCCATGGTTTTTACAGCCACTTTTCGCCCGCGGCGTAAGAATGCGGGGATATCCAGGTCGTTGGTGGAGATGGAGAGTCCCTCATCGTAATAATCTTCATTCTCCAGGTCAGGAACTTTTACCTCAAAGGTAGTTTCAGGCGCTGGCATGCGTTGGTGTTCAACCGGCACGCGCCTGGTATCCAAGTGACCCAGGGTCTCTTCCAGGGTGGTTGAGCCCAGTCCGGTGATCACCAGGATGGCTTCAACACGGTCCTGTAAGCGTGGGTCATTGACCACCCCCAAAACGATCTCGGACTTGCCGCCCGATTGGGCTTGTAAGTATGAGAGGGCAGCCTGAACATCATAAAGGGCCAGTTCGCCGCCACAGGTGAAATTGACCAGGATGCCAGCCGCGTTCTGGATGGAGGTGGACTGCAGCAAGGGGTGGTGGAGCGCTTGCTCAACTGCCTTCATGGCCTTGCCTTCACCATCGCCCTGACCGATGGACATCAGTGCCCCGCCCCCCATCTTCATCAAGTTGCGGACATTGGCAAAATCAACGTTGATCATTCCGGGGGTGGTGATCAGCTCAGTGATCCCTTGAACAGCCTGACGCAGCACATCATCCGCCAAGCGAAAGGCGGTGTCAAGGGGCAGGTCGCGAGGTGCCACTTCGAGCAGGCGGTCATTGGGGATAGAAATGAGCGTGTCGGTGTTGGGAGAGAGCCGTTTGAGACCCTCGCTGGCATTGCGCTGGCGGCGACCCATCTCGAATGAAAACGGCATGGTCACCACAGCAATGGTGACTGCGCCGATGGAGCGGGCGATCTTGGCCGCGATTGGGATCGATCCAGTGCCGGTTCCACCACCCATCCCGGCGGTGAGGAAGACCATATCGGCACCTTCCAATGCAGTCGCGATCTGCTTGGCGCTTTCTTCAGCTGCGTTCTGTCCCACTTCAGGATTGCCCCCCGCTCCCAAGCCGCGAGTGGTCTTCAAGCCCAATTGGATCTTGGTGGGTGCCAGGCTGTTGTTCAATGCCTGGGCATCGGTATTGGCGACGATAAAGTCCACCCCCGAAAGGCCCAGCTCAATCATGCGATTGATGGCGTTAGAGCCGCCTCCGCCCAGGCCCAGCACCTTCAACGAGGGATGTTGGAGATTGGCGCTCAGTTGTTCGGAGTTTTCAGAAATGATGAAAGGGAAGGACGATTTTCGTTGGAAGTTATAGATCATATCATTCATTCGGGCACCTTATCCTGGTAATTTGATAGTTTTTCCTCTGCAGGTGATAGACTGCTTATGTCCATTATTAAAGATGGGACAATCAGGATGATGCAATATTCATGCCATCCCCGTTAATTTGCTCAACGATGCAGCCTGCTGCCAGCAATCCATCGATAATCGCTTCCGGGAAACCATCTGCTCCGCTGATCACGGTGACTTTCCTGGCGTGAGAGGCTTCGACGGGTGAGAATCCGATGGTGGGCTGGAATTTTTCAATAAATGGCTGGATGGCATCCAGATGGTAATCTGCCTGCCCCCATCCAGTGGATGGCAGTAGCAGGTAATGCGAAATTGGCCGTGAAATACCGGGATATGCTTTCAAAGACTTGATCGACTTTGCAGCTGGAGATGCTTTACTACTTGATCTCGTAATCCCTTCTTTGAGTACTGTCACGATTGGCAGCTGCTCACCATCCGGTTTATACCAGGCATGATTGGTCTCCGGGTGATTGGGAGCCGCGGAGAGCAGCCAGAAGTTGCAGGTTAGTACTTTGGACGGCACCGGGTCATAGTCTTGTGCCTGCCCCGACATCAAGCGAATGAGGGTCATGTTTTGCCAGGTATGCGCATGCGCATCCACTGCAGGTGAGCGTGGATCAGGCTGGTCTCCAAAACAGCTGCCTGCACCCAGCAGGATGATGGGTAGGTTTTTCCCTAATACAGCTTCGCTAATCGATAGGTACCAATCGAAAATCCGGAAACCCAGGTGGTCTTCGGAATTGGGCGGGGTTGCATAAGGACGTGCTTGCGGCCAGCGTTCAGGCCCTCCCGCACCCCAATTGGGTGAGCGGTTGCCTGGCCAGGCATAGGCGGCCAACACCAGGTGGTCCAGCAGGTTCTGCTGCCTGCGGCGCTGCAGGCTTTGCAGGGCTGAGAATAAGAAGGCCGTATCCCAGTAATCACCGCCTGGCTCAAGGGCGGGAAACACCGGAGTGATGCCAGCCTCCAGGGCTGTCTCAGCACAGGGTAGGTAGATGTCAAGGAAACGCTCCACCAATTTCTTCTGCGCCCAATCAGATGGTGACCAGTTTCTCATCAGGTTCGGGCGATCAAACATGGTGATATATTTGACTCCCCAATGGGCATAGGCTTCAAAGGTAACGTCGAGTGATTTCGATATGCCAGGACCATGGGTGGGCAAGGGCATGTGAATTACCGGCTCAATGCCGCCTGCGATGAGCGGGCGGAGAAATGCTTCTGGAATAGACCGATCAGCTGTCGCCCGCAAGGTGAGCCAGGAAGCACCCAGAGCCTGTAATTCTGGTAGCCAGGTTTGGAGATCGCTTTCGCGATAATGCAATGTATCCGGGTAATAGTAAAAACCGTATCTTGTTTTTTGGGTCAGGGCTGTCATAGCATCCAAAATCCTCTGCGTGATGTTATGGGCGGATGATGCAAGAGGTATGCCAGCTATTTAAGAGGCCATTTTCTTTCCAGTTATTTTGTTTGCATGTATAATGAATCGCACGCCATTAATCACAGTGACTGCCTGAACAAGATTCTTGCTATGTAGCGCATCATTAGCGTTTATCGTATCGGTTTGGAGGAGCATGTTTTCATTGAGGAGCAAATTAGCATTCTTTTCGGTACCCTTGATTTTTGCGATCCTGCTGGCCTCATGTGTTCCATCATCACATTCCTCCAATGGAACCTACCCCATTGATGTGACTTTTGCTGATTTTTACCGTGAAATTGGGGGGCAACAGGTTTTAGGGCCGGCAATCTCACCACTCTTCGTGAAGGATGGTGTTTCGTACCAATACGTGGTATCAGCCTTATTGGCTTATAACCCCAATCAAGATCCCCTGAATCGATACCGGCTCTCACCTGCGGCAGCCTCTGCATGGCAAATCAATGGCCAGGCGGAACCAGCCCCGGATGAAAATCGCGATTACTATGTGAATGGGCACCTGATATGGGAAGAGCTGCGCACTTTTTACGATCAATTTGGTTCCAATATCCTGGGATTGCCACTCACCGGAGTAATAATTAACGAAAACAAACAGCGTTATGAACAGTATTTTGACAGCCTCGGCTTCTATCGGAATTTCACCGATCCGGTGGGGCAGGTGCATTTAATGCCTTATGGGGCATGGCTGTGTGGAAATAATTGCCAATACCGCACAGCGGATGGCACGCTCCCTTCGGCGTCTTACCGCTGTGAATATAGCGCCACCGAGCAGTTGTTCTTGCAGGTTTCCGAAAGACTGGGACACAGGTTCACCGGTGCACCCTTAGCGGCTCCCAGCCTGGGCTCGGACGGCAACTTCCAGATGGTATTCGAGAATGTGTTAATGTACATCGATGCGCAGGACGGCAACCAAATCAAGCTCAGGCCATTGCCCTCCTGGCTGGGTATCCGCTCCGAGCCGCCTGTACCGCCTGATCATGGTAAAGGATCGTCCTTTTACGAAACCTTCGAGGGGTTGGGTTACAATGTCCCCGATCTCTTCAATGAATATATCAATCAGCATGGCACGCTGAGTGTGATTGGGGGACCCATCACCGAGTATAGTAGTTTCAACGATGGTGGTTATTCGCAGTGCTTTACCAATGCATGCCTGGAATACCACCCCACCGCACCCGAAGAATTACAAGTCAGACCCCACATGTTGGGGTATGATTACCTGGCTTTCAGTCACCAAGCCAGCACGCCGGTAGCTAATACCTCGAATGCCCTGCAAATCAATGCCTGGGAGGAACATCCGTTGATCCCTTCTGGGGGAATACAGGTGATCCATATCCAGGCGACTCAGAACAATCTTCCCATGCAGGGGATAAATATCTCTCTGATCGTTAAGAAACCCGATGGAATTACGATCACATATACTTTGGATCCTACCGAAGGAGATGGAAATACAAGCATCGCTTTGGATCCAATCGATGGGCCGAATGGTGCGATTGTCCAATACCAGGTATGCGTGATTGGCTCGGTTTCCCCGCAGGTATGCTTCTCGCGCAGCTATACGATTTGGGACCAGTAATCAATAAGATAAAGAACGGCGCATTGTCTATGCTGGAATTGGCTCATTGTGGGACATTAATCAGCTCGGCGGGCAGATTGGGCAGATCGATGGAGCTCTCATCGCAAAACAGCATGGTGCGCTCGATGACATTGCGCAGCTCACGGATATTGCCTGGCCAGGGATGATTCATCAACACTTCCATCGCCCGTGGTGTTATATCCTGAATATTTACCCCCAGGCGTTGATTATTCTGGCGGATAAACAACCCCACCAGTTCAGGGATATCATCCTTGCGATCCTTGAGGGGAGGTAAATGCAGGTCAACCACTTTCAACCGATAATACAAGTCGTGACGGAATTCACCCTTATCCATGGCGGCGATCAAATCGCGATTGGAAGCGGCAATGATCTGAACATCTACATGTACTTCTAGTGTGCCACCTACACGGCGGAATTTCTGTTCCTCGATAGCGCGCAGTAATTTCGCTTGCATGTCGACCGACATGGATGAAATTTCATCTAAAAACAGGATTCCTTGATCGGCAACTTCCATTAAACCAGGTTTTCTTTTCTCGGCGCTGGTGAAAGCTCCAGCTTCATAACCGAACAGCTCCGACTCGAGCACCGTGCTTTGTATTGCTGCGCAATTGATGGCGATGAAGGGCTTATTTGCCCTGGGGCCCATCTGGTGTATGGCATTCGCCAAGACTTCCTTTCCAGTACCTGTCTCCCCGGTGATCAGCACCGATACCGAGGCAGCTGCGGCGCGTTGTGCTTGATGAAGCACCAGCTGCATGGCTGGATTCACACACACCATGGATGAATATTCCTTATGTTGAGATTCGCGCAGGTGGATCAGTTCTCTGCGCATCGCCACAATTTCCTGGGCCCTCTGGATGGATTTCTCTAAGGAATCGAGGTGGAGGGGTTTTTGGAGGAAATCGTGAGCACCGTTCTTCATCGCCTCCACTGCCATGTCGATGTGGCCGTAAGCGGTGATGATGATGATGGGGGGCCTCATCGGCAGGTGTGCAGTTTCATTGAGCAGGGTGGGACCATATCCATCAGGTAGCTGAACATCCAAGAGGATGATATCGGCATTGCCCGAATTAAGCTGCTCACGGGCTTCCGCCAGATTCTTGGCTTCGACGACTTCATAACCTCGAGCAGTGAGGTATTCATTGACAACGGCGCGGGCATTATCTTCATCATCGACAATTAATATAGTAGCTGCCATATCCCATCCAAATCAGTTTAGATTGCTGCAAAGGGGAATTGCAGCACAAAATTAGTTCCACCAAGAATGCTGTTCACCGTGATCGATCCTCTATGAGCGGTCACGATACGTTTTACAATGGCCAGGCCTAAACCGGTGCCGTGTTGCTTGGTGGTGAAGAATGGCTCGAAGATCTTATCACGCAGCTCCGCAGGAATACCTGGGCCGGTGTCGGAGACGCTGATTTCCACATGCGCCTGTTCGTTTCCTTCGATCACCTGCCGGATCTTAATCGATAACATGCCACCTGTGGCCTCCATGGATTCGATGGCGTTATTGATCAGATTGGTAAAGACCTGCTCGAGGGCACGGTAATCTCCTTCAATATTGGGGACTGGCTTATCAACCTGGATCTGGTATTTAATATTCAGCTTGACCAACCTTGATCTCCACCGCTCCAGGAGATTTGAGATCAGCTGGCCGATGGGTATCGACTCGACCTTGTATTCCATGGGACGGACGAAGGTCAGGCTTGATTTTATCAGGGATGTCAGCCGTTCGCAATCTTCTTCCAGCCTGGCGATATTCTTTTGATTGGGATCGTCTTGGGGTAAATTAATCGCCAGCAGTTGCAATCCGGTGAAGATATTATTAATGGGATTCTTGACTTCATGGGCGAAGCTGGCGGTAACTTCGCCAAGCAGGGCTCTTTGCTCGAGTTGCTGATTTTTCAAGCGGTATTCTTCCTGCTCGCTCAAGTCGTGGAACAGGATGATGATGCTTTCCAGGTTTGCTTGATTGATGATGGGAATGACTCGCAGGTTAGCCTGGAAAGATTCGCCATTGCGCCTGAATAGCTTGAGGCTACCGATGCTGCCGATGCGTTGCTCGTTTTGTACCACGTGGAAAGAGGCTTGCAAATCCTCGCTGCCAATTAACACGTTTCCAATTTTCTCACCGGCGACCTCCTTGGTTGCATACCCCAGATTCATCTCAGCGGAAGGGTTCAATGAGGTAATGGTAAGCTGCGGAGTCAGTATGATCACACCATCCTCCATAATGTCGAGGATGGCATTGTTGGTGAGCACCTTGGCTGTGTACTCCTGAATATCCATGCGCAGCTGAGTGCTCAGGGCGTGGCTTTGAATGGTTGTGTTTGCCTGGGAGGCCAAATAGGTTAATTGTGCGATGAGATTGTTCGAAGGGATCGAATTTTCTCCCACTGCAACCAGCAATCCGATGAAGGCATTAGCTTCGCCGACCGGGGTGGAAGCCAGGTAGGATACGTTGGAGGTGTGGGCCAGGCGGTGGAGGTCGATGATGGCCCTCTTCCCCTTGATCCACAGGAATGGTGCTTGAAGATATGAGAAATCCTGCCCGCTGATATCTTCAGGGAAGGCATGATCGCTGCCCACCAGAGCAATACGATGCAAGCTGGGGTTCTGGCTGCAAAGCAGGTAGATGGAAAGCTGAGATGCGCCAGTCAGCTCCATGCCCGTTTGTAAAAGTGAGCATAGCGACTGATCTACATCGGTGGTAAGCATTGCTGTTGAGATCTGATTTAGATGATCCCACAATGAGTGGTAACGCTGCTCTTCTTCCTTGAGCAACCGGAATTGCTCATCCAGTTCGAAAGTGATCAGCGAAAATTTATTATTCTCACCCAGAGCGCTGAAATTCACCTGGACCAGGGATTTGGAGCCCCCACGTTTAATCAGTTCCACGGGAGAGGGGAATTTCAGGTGATTGGGTTGCCCATTTTCTTGCATAGCCTCAATTTTGACCACCTGGAACAAACTCCGGTAATCAACTTCAGTCAGCTCGCTGCGCGTATACGCCGTTAGCTCGGTGGCTTTTGAGTTGGCTAAACAGATATGGTTGCTGGTATTATTTACGATGACCGCTGCCTGGGGGAGGTTATTTAGAAGCGTCTCGATTTCCGCAGTTCCCAATTGTGCAAATTGGTTTCTGATAAAACTTCTAAATTGCGATACTGTGTTCATTCTGTTGAGGAAGCATCAAATGGGTTTTTACCATTCGGTTACGAAGATGAGCAGGCAAGATGCCTTCGATCGAGCGGTATTTTGCCACCGTCCGCCTGGCTACCGGGAAACCCATGTCGGTCAACATTTCGGCAATCTGGGAATCGTTTAAGGTTTCGGATTCCTGATCGATAATTTGCTTTAACGCGGTGCGCACATGGAGGCTGCGGTCGAAAAACATGGCTAATGGGACGATCCTCTTACTGGGCAGCTGCACAGCCTTGTTGGAGACTGCTCTCGACATGGTTGATTCATGCACTTTTAGCTCATCGGCCATATCGGCGCGCGTGATGGGTTTCAAGTAGGCATCACCATTGAGGATGAAGTCGCGCTGGATAGTCACCAATCTTTGCATTAACCGCACAATGGTATGATTTCTTTGCTGCAAGCATTTTACCAGCAAAGTGGCCTTTTCCAAATCTTCCTGCCAAAGCTCCGCCTTATCAGGGGGTGCCTGCTGGAGGGCCTCCTTGAATAGCGGGTTTACACGAAGTGTTCCGTAAAAAGGCATGGCTATTTCAACGATAAGGGCAGCATTCTCCACTTCTGAGCTGAGACTGATGATGATATCAGGGAAATGGAACCGGTTGTCCTGTCCTTCTGACTGGTTGATGCCAGGCACATCACCCCAATGAGCTCTGCCGGGAAACGGGTTTAGATTATCACTGATAAAGCGGACGATTTCCCTGGCTTGTGCAACAGAAATATTCAGATACCTGGCGAGCTCAGGCAAGTGATGGGGACTTAATAGCTCAATTCCGGCTTGGATTGCCTTATCAGCCATCGGAGGCACCGGCAAACTTTCGCTCAATACTTCCAGTTGCACCAATAATGCGTCTTTTGGTGTGCGCGACCCGACTCCCAGTGGATCAGAATGCTGGATCATTTTTATGACTTTCTCTACCCTGGAAAGGGGTACGTGGTGGTAGAGCGCAATTTCGACGGGCTTGATGGTGAGCAAACCATCATCATCCAGGCTGGTTAACAAATGGGCTGCGATAGGACGGTCTTCATCCAAGAGCTCAGCCCCAATCTGGCGCAGGATATACGAGGGTAAGGATTCTCGATGGGGGGCGAAATTGTCGTCTGGTAGTTCGTCCGCATTGGATCTACTTCCTGGTCTGGCGAAAAAGTCCTCATGGCTAGACAAGTAAACAATGGGCTGTTCCACAGAGCCGTTCTTAACATTGGTACAGGTTGGGCAAGGCTTGTTGTTATACAGCACGCGATGGCAGGTGGGGCAGCGAAACTCTTCAATAATTTCCAGGGCAGGGTTTCGGGAAATCTCAGCCTCGATTTTCTGCCGCAGCTCGGCTGCGGTCAGTTCGAGCAAGGCCATCGTCTGTGCCAGATGGGCGGTGGTCTGTGGGCGGAGCATGGTTTTTTGACTTTGCAGTAACATAGCTAACCTCTAGTATAACTCGTTTTGCCTATGTTGCAAGTTCTGTGCCAGGCAATAAATAATGAATTTGTGTTAAAATTTACCGGAAGTCCCACACAAATCTGATGCGAGGTAGCCGACAATGTTCCGATCGTTCTTTAATTACCTGGCCAAGGCCTCTTGGGCAAGCAATATCGTCGCAAAATGGTCATTCGCCTGGAAAATGGCCTCACGTTTTATAGCCGGTGAAACACTTGAAGATGCGATAAATGTTATTGAGACATTGAATGAGAAAGGTATCAACGCTACCCTGGACCACCTGGGTGAAAATACGGATTCTGCCGAGAAAGCTTGCCAGGCTGCGGAAGATATTCTGCAGGCGTTCGATGCGATCGAGCAAGCGCGAGTGCGGGCTAACGTGTCGGTAAAGCTGACCCAAATTGGCTTAGGGATCAGCAACGAGCTGTGTATCGACAACCTCAAGCAGATCGTGGATAAGGCACGCGGCTATGATAGCTTTGTGCGCGTCGACATGGAGGATTCGTCGGTCACGCAGCGGACCCTGGATGTGTTGAGGGTCGTAAGGCGCATGGGCTACGAGAATATTGGCATCGTCATCCAGGCTTATTTATATCGCAGCGAAAAAGATATCCAAGATCTGGTGGAAGAATGTGTTAAAATTCGCCTGTGCAAGGGGGCTTATACCGAGCCAGCAGATATCGCCTATCCTAAAATGAGGGACGTTAATTCCAACTATGATAGGTGCGCTGCACTGCTGATCAATTCTGCTCTGGTTAAGGACTGCCCCAGGGTCAGTGCTGATGGCAAGCACCCCTCCATAGCTGCGCTGGCAACCCATGACCCTGCACGGATTGAGTTTGTCAAGTTATATGCAGAAAAAGTGGGATTACCCAAGGACGCCATGGAATTCCAAATGTTGAATGGTATCCGAGGCGATTTACAGGAGCAGCTAGTGAAGGAAGGTTACTGCGTAAGGGTTTATGTGCCTTACGGAACAGAATGGTATCCATATTTCATGCGGCGCATTGCCGAACGCCCGGCAGATTTATTGTTCCTGCTCCCATCGATGAATTTCAAGTAAATGGATGTTGTTCATCAGGAAGCAATACGCAACCACTTCATGGGATGGTGTTGGAAGGGACGAGTGAACTGTTCATTTATGGAAAGTGAGACCACCAGTAAACAGGCAGATTTTAAGAATGGTGGAAAAATTAACACCGTGATTCCTTTATATCTAGATGATATGAGCTCAGGATGATGGGGAAATAGGATGAAATCGGTACGGTTATTTATTCAGCTATCTCGCCCTATGCATATATTAAGCGCGATCTTATTATATTTATTAGGCGTGGGAGTGGTGCACTATTTAAGCGGATTGGCCGATTGGACGATGTTTTTTCTCGGGTTGGCGTGGGTGGTTTCGGTTTTGTTGGGAGCACAGTATATAAATGAGTATTTTGAGAATACGCCTGGCTCGAGTGCTCAAACGGGAAAGCGCACGCCGTTTTCTGGCACCAGTGGAGCCGTTGGTGATGACAAAATACCCCGCGTGATTGCGTTATGGGCGGGGTTAACCTGCCTGGCAATCGCGGCTTCCCTGACTGCCCTCCTGATCCAGCTCATCACCTTCACCCCCGTCCTGAGCTTGATCTGTGGGCTCATTCTGCTGGCGGAACTGGTATACGCCGTACCTCCGTTGCGCATGGTCTCCTCCGGATACGGGGAGCTGATCATGTCCATCGTGATCGCTGGGTTCGTTCCGGCTTTGGCTTTCTTACTACAGGGGCATGACTTTCACCGCATTTTACTGATGATCGCCTTTCCCCTTACCACCCTGTACATCGCCATGCTTTTAGCCCTCGAATTCCCGGATTATGCATCCGATCTGGTCCAGGAAAAACGACCGATCCTCGTCAGGATCGGCTGGCAGCGTGGGATGATCCTCCATAATATCTTCATTTTGGGCAGTTTTGTCATCTTGGGGCTGGCATTTGCGTTTGGGCTGCCCATTCCTGTGGCCTGGCCAGTGTTCCTGGCATTTCCGGTTGGCCTGGTGCAAATTTGGACGATGAACCGTATTGCCGAGGGTGCCAGGCCGAATTGGAACTTGCTGGTCATGGTCTCGATTTCAACCTTCTTTCTGACTGCTTACCTGCTGACCTTCGCTTTTTGGATCCATTGAACCGTGCCCGAATTTCTAAAATTAACCCCTATAAAACAAGCTCTGGAAGTATTGTTATCCCATGTAGAAGTAAACATTGGATCCGAGCGAGTCAAAACCATCGATGCTTTGGGGAGGGTGACCGCCAAACCGGTCATCTCGCCTATCCCGCTACCCCAATTCCCGCGCAGCACCATGGATGGCTACGCGGTGAGGGCCAGTGATACATTTGGCGCATCGGAGGGTTTACCTGCCTATTTGCATGTAAAGGGAGAAATCCACATGGGGACCACCCCTGGTTTTGACATCCAGGCTGGTGAGGCGGGCTTGATCCATACCGGGGGCATGCTTCCAAATTCGTGCAATGCGGTAGTGATGCTGGAGCACACCCAGAAAGTTGGAGAGGATACGGTTGAAATTTTACGGCCGGTTGCAGTGGGGGAGAATACTATCAAAGTAGGTGAGGATGTTCAAGAAGGTGAGGAAGTGATCCAGCGCGGTGAGCGCATCCACCCACCTGAGATGGGTGGGTTGGCTGCCCTGGGAATTGTGGAACTCGAGGTGGTGAGAAAACCAGTGGTGGGGATCATTTCAACCGGAGATGAGGTGGTGCCTCCTGACCATGATCTGTTGCCAGGGCAGGTGCGGGATGTCAACTCGTACACATTATCCTCCCTGATGGAGCTGTCGGGTGCCAGCCCTAAGCGCTATGGGATTATCCCAGACCAGGCCGACAAATTACTTTCCATATCAGCCCGGGCATTAAACGAATGCGACATGGTACTGATTGCAGCTGGTTCCTCGGCTTCAGCGCGTGATATCACTGCCCAGGTGATCAACCAATTGGGATCCCCGGGTTTGCTGGTGCATGGCGTGGCGATCAAGCCAGGTAAACCCACTATCCTGGCGGTATGCAGCCATAAAGTTGTGATTGGCCTCCCGGGTAACCCGGTCAGCGCGTTTGTGGTGGCCGGATTCTTCGCCGTTCCGGTGGTAGAATCTCTACTTGGCTTGTCCAACGTTGCGGTTTACCCACGCATCCCTGCCCGGTTGAGCAACAATTTGCCTTCAGAGGCGGGACGCGAGGATTGGGTAGCTGGCAGGCTATATTCCAATCAATCCGGTTATGTCGTGGATCCCATTTTCAGTAAGAGCAACCTTATCTTCAGTCTGGTCAGGGCTAACTGCCTGATCAGGGTTCCCCTGGATGCCAACGGTTTATCCGCAGATACCATTGTGGAAGTACAATTGTTATCATTTTCATCGCTGCCCAAGTGAGTAATGTTATCCAGGCGTGGGATTTTGTTATTTTTCTGGCTGGTGGGTTTATCTGTGCCATTATTGGGATGTTCTGCCATCCCATATTTAGATCTCGCTACCGCAGATCCTGTTTTTACCGGGACAGCGACGAGCACAGCCAGTGCGACGCAAACGCCCTTTCAGGCATTCACCAATACTCCGGTAACCATCCCGCCTACTTTTACGCCCATTTCCACCCACACATCTTCACCCACCAGTACGCCCTTACCGACAGAGACTCCCATCCCAACCCCTACCTCAAGCCTGGAGTGGTATGCTCCCGGTGATGTGATCGCCCCGATATTGCTGTATCACCATGTGGCAGATGTCGACGATCAGAACCGCTATTATGTATCAATAGCGGACTTCCGTGCCCAGATGGAAGCTTTACGCAGTTGGG